>JBCDJE010000248.1:0-6458 GCA_038748185.1 Bacteroidota bacterium | reverse complement strand
GATAATTAACGTATCAATACTATTTTGACTTAAAAAACCATCATTTTGTAACTAATTGATAATCAGCTATAAAAAGTTTAAATCACTTCATAGTAAATCATTCGTGATAATGTTTAATGATGAAAAAATAAGTTTAGGATTTTAAGGCAGTTATTGAGTTACAGGCAAGGGGCAAGGCGTTGAAATCGCAGTTTAGCAGCTTTAAATAAGTTTTAAACAATGAAGGTTGTACGCCAAAGAATATCTTAATTGGTAAAGGCTATTTTTTTATCATTACTAAGTTAACGCATACTCATAACCCATACGCAAAAGTTTGATAATCTCAGGTGTTACTTCTTCCTCTGAAGCAACTCTGATATGATGTGCAAATTTATTAGGATATTTAGTTCGCTTAGCAATTAAATCAGATTCAATTATTTCTTTATAATAGAATTTTACATCTAGCACACTTTTCATTGGCTTTATAATTAGCCATGCTTTTTTATTAGTAAAAACGACTGAGTGTATTGAAGCACCCAAGTCGTTTGGTTTCCATACCATTACTTCTGTCATAACTCGATCAAAAGCCAATACGAGCTCATCAGATTTGTCTAAAAAAAGCTCACCTATATCTTTAGTCGTACAGATATGATATTGATTATTACTCTTAAATTTCCGTTTACACTTTGGACAAGTCCACATAGCTACTCAGCTTTCATTAAATTTCCTTTCAATGCTTCTAAACGAAGTGATGATTTCATAATATCTGCTTTTAAATTATTAATGGTAACTTCTGCATTAAGCAAAGCATTTTGTACATCTCTCAAATCTAACGAAGTAGATTTACCATTGTAAAAACGTTCTTCAGTTCGAGAATAACTCTCTCGAAATGTCTCGATATTTTCCTCTTCTCTTGTGAGTTGATCTTGCAGTAAAATCAATTTATTTTGCTCTTTTACTGCTTCTGCGAGTAACTTATCTTCTGTTTGTTGCTTCTCAACCTGACTAACCTCCCTACTCAGTTTAGCATTTTGAATAGTTCTTTTAGTACGACCTCCTGCAAATAAATTATAGCGCACCCCTACTCCTACTGTATACCCCAGCGTTTCGATTTCAGCTAATTGCTGCACATCATTTTCTTGATTGAAATAACCGTAGTTTGCAAAGGCATTCACGGTAGGTAACCTTAGTGCATTACTGAGTTTCAACTGATTATCGGCTAATGATACTCCCTTATTTCGTAGTTGTATTTCAGGGTTGTTTGCTTTTACTTCACTTTTCAATACTTCATACTCCATATTGGCAGGTGGTTGGTAATTAACTGAGACTCGGTACTTCTTTTCTGCCGGTAATCCAATCAAGAAATTAAGATCTCTTTTGAGATTATTTTTTGCTACCAATACTTGATCTAAAGAAGATTTATCCTGATTAAGATCGGTCTTTGCTCTTAAAATTGCCAACCCGGTGACTTTGCCAAATTCAAATTGATCTTGAACTTTCTTCAACCGGTCTTCTCCTATCTTCAAATTTTTCTCCAGTAGCTCTTCTCTACTTTGCAATTTTGCTATTTCTAAAAATAGCTCAGAAACGCCTACAATTGTTTGATTAATTATCGCTTGTTGCTGGAAATAGGCAACATCACGCTGATCTTGTAACAGTTTATATTGATACTTACCAGTAAACCCACCGAATAACACATAATCTGCTTGAATCACTGCTGAATAGGTAGTAGTTCCAGCACTCCCATCGCTTATAGGAATTGTCGGAGGGTTTTCTGCAAATGTTCTAATTACACCATCTACATCACTGTTTTGATAATCTGCATTACCAATCAAACTAATGGTTGGAACCAAGCCTGCATTTCCTGGATAAATATTATTTTCGGCAATGTCCACCTGCTTTTGTTGTATTTTTAAGACTTGATTGTTCTCTAAAGCGAGTGAAATTACTTGCTCCAAAGTAAGCGTTTCATATGGTTGTGCCTTTGTTTGAAACATGATGCACAACCATATAAGCACTATATAAATAAATTTTTTCATCTGTTTAAAATTTTTTGATTTCTGAATATTCAAAAAGTTTGAATACATTCAGGAGCTCGTATAAATTTTAATCATTTCAAATCCATAAAGGGGAATGATTAAAATTTATGGACGTTTCATCTTATTTTTATTCGATTTTTCGGTTAAGCCATTTCGTTTCTAAGTTCTTTTATCACTACGTCTAATTCTTCTGGTTGCATATTTCTTCTTCTGATAGTTTTATGATAGAAAACTTTGATACGGTTAATTATCAATAATACAGAAGGCAAAAATACAAGTGTTAGAACGGTTCCGAATATCAAACCATAAGCAATAGCAATAGCAGTTGGTTTTATAAATTGAGAACTTACAGAGTTATTGAGAAGTAATGGTAAAAGACCAAATACAGTAGTAATTGTTGTCAATACAATTGGTCTAAACCTGGAAATCGCAGCTGAGCGCAAACTATCTTTTACACTCATCCCAGCTTTAATATTTTCATTATAAGTAGAAATTAAAACCAATCCATTATTTATGAGGATACCCCACAGAGCAATCATTCCTAAAATAGAAAAAATATTTACGGGCGATCCATGTAAAAAAGTACCCCAGGCAACGCCGATATAAGCAAATGGTAGCATTGCTAAAATAGCCATTGCCTTCCCAAATGAACGATAGTTGAGTAATAATACCGTAACCATTAAAATTAAAACAATAGTACTGGGTCCTTGGCTGGAGTTTTGGGTTTTAGATGAGAGTCTCGCCTCTCCTTCTAATGTATATCTCAAATTAGGGAATTTAGCTGATATATCTTTTAATACTGTAGCTTCAGTTTCTGCTAAAACAGCCGGAACTGATACCAATAAGTTTTCAATATCGGCTTCTACCCTTATTTCTCGGATACCATTCTGGTGGTTAATTTCTGTAACATTTGCTTTCCGGGTGAATGACGCCAATTCATTTATTGGATAGGAAGCACCATCTGGTGTTCTTAACCTAGATTGTTCTAAGTCTTCTATAGATTTACGGTCCTTTTCATCATACCTTATCCAAACCTTTACCTCTTCATCTCCTCTTTGGAGACTCTGTGCTTCCAAGCCAAAGAAGCCTTTGCGAATTTGATCAAATACTTGTGCTTCAGATAAGCCTAGAAATTTTGCTTTATTCGTCAGCTTCATTTCTACTTCCGGCATACCGAGTTTATCAGTATCTGTTACATCCTTTAGATCACTTCGTTTTGATAAATAATTGCGAAGCTTGGTTTTTGCCTCTCTTAACTCTTCTAAATCACGACCTACTAAAGCTATTGAAACAGGTTTACCAAATATGGCAATACTGCCATAGGCTAAATTAGTAGCTTCTGGGATCGGTCCCACTTCTTTGCGAATCTTATCTGCAATATCAAAAGACTTGATATTTCGTGCATCACCCTCCATCATATAGATATTGAGTTTCCCTTCATTACTGGCAGGGCCAATTACACGTTCTACATAGTTAATAATAGCTTTCCCATCTTCTCGCTGTTTTGTATAATAGTCATTTACATTCCAAACAGCTTTCTCCATTTCAGTAAGCTTCTTATCGATAATCGATTCATCAGTACCTAAAGGTAGCTCTAACTGAGCACTAATTACATCTTGATCTATATTGGGAAAGAATGTGCCTTTAATGATTCCTGCACCACTCGCAGCGATTGTTAAAACCATAATTACTAAAACACCAATAATAGGTATAATCGGTCTCTTGATAGCAAAATCAATTACTTTAGTATATACCTTATCTCTGAAAATAGACAAAGACTGATTGGTTTTCTGAGTAAGTTTCCAAGGTTTATCATCTATTCTGAGGGCTTTTGAGCGAGCTATGTGAACGGGTAAAAAGAAAAGACTTTCAAGTAAAGCCACAAAAAGAGTAGCGCAAACTACAAAAGAAATTTCTGTGAAATAATCTCCCAACTGTCCATCTAAAAAGAAAAACAAAGAAAACGCCAATGCTGTAGTAACCAAGGATGATATAATAGAAGGAACAACTTCCATTGTACCATCAATTGCAGCCTGCAAAGCATTCTTTCCATTCTTAAAGTGTTGGTAAATATTCTCTGCTACCACTACACCATCGTCAACTAAAATGCCTAGCACTACAATAGTACCGAATAGAGATACTTGATTAAGTGTAAGGTCATAGAAATTGGAAATGATGAACATGCCTAATAATGCCACTGGTATCTTAAAAGCTACCCAAAAAGCAATTCTCGGATGTAGAAATAATCCTAAAACTACTAAAACCAGAAATACACCTTGCCAAGCATTGTTCTTTAAGCGATCTATCGTTTCTACCAAAGAAATAGTTTTGTCTTCAATTACTACTGCTTCAATAGCCGTATTATTTTGGTTAAACCTTTCAGCGTATGCTGATACAAACTGGGCATTTTGCAAGATATCCTCCTTGCTTCTACTAAAAACTTTTAGTATTACAGCAGGCTTACCATTCACATACGTTCGCTCAGGTTTATCTGCAAAAATATTATCTACTTCTGCTACATCTTTCAGTCGAATAATTTTACCATCGGGCGTTGCCTTCACTACAGTATTCAACAAGCCTTTTGCATAATATTCTCGGTTATCTAATCGAATCAAAATCTTTTGTGAACCGGTTTCAACTTCTCCGCCTGATGCTTTTAAATTGGTAGATCGAATGGCATTGCTTACTTCATCGAAGGTAAGTTCAAAAGCGCGCAAATCATTTTCTCTTAACCGCACTTCAATCTCTTCTTCAGGATAACCACTTAAGAATATCTGTGAAAGATTAGGCGAAGTCAGCAGATCATCTTTCATATATTTTGCATGATCTTTTAGTGTGCTTAAGCTTACATCTCCCATCAACCCTATTGTCATCGTATAGTTCAGAATTTCTTCTTTAATAATTACAGGAGTATCCATCCCTCTCGGAAAGGTAGTAATACGATCAACTGCATTATTGATGTCTTGCAATACTTCGTTTGGATCAGCATTTTCTAACATTTCCACTCTAACATTCGCAAAACTTTCCTTGGAAACGGAAGTAACTCTATCTATACCTTTTAAACCCTCTAAGTTATCTTCAATTTTATTCACTACTTCCTCCTCTACCTCTTGCGGTGAAGCGCCTCTATACACTACACTAATAGAAATGAAATTCTCTGGTTCTGGTGGTAGAAAGTTAGACCTAATCTGAGATAAGGTCATTAAACCTACCAAAATAATGAGTCCGACAAATATGTCGACCGTTCTTGGCTTTTGTGCCAAAAAACTAATAAGCTTCTTCATATTACATAGTGAGTTTTAAGCCTTCAACAGGGACATCAAATTGGTTGGTTATCAAAATATCTTTATTGGATAAGCCACGCACAAGAATAGAATCCTGTATAAAATCTACTAATTCTACCTCTTTTCCAGTGATAGTATTATTTTCTAGTAACAATACTTTATCATCTCTGGTAAGTACAGATGTGGGTATAGCAAATACATTAGCATAAGATGCTCCGGTAAATGATCCTTCCAAGTACATTCCAGCTTTAATGTTGTCACCCGCTATCTGAAAGTAAACCGGTATATTTTGTGTTTTTGCATCTACTATATCGTTGATACGCAATACAGTACCAATCCATTCTCCTTCAATCTCATTGTTTCTGAAAGTAATCTTATCCCCAATGCGCAACTTTGAAGCAACCTCAAGACTGGCTGCAGCTTCCAGTTCAAAACTGCGGTTGTTAATGATAGTACCCAACATTTGCCCCGGAGAAACTAAACTTCCTTTATCGGCTTGAGCTTGTGTTACCAATCCGCTATAAGGAGCAATTATTCGAAATTTTTCTAAGCGTTCTTCTTGTGCTTTAATAGTATAATAAGTGTTATAAACTTGGTTTGAAGTCACAAAGTATTTCTCTCCTGCTGATTTTGTTTCAGGTAACAAACCTAAAGATTGCCCACTTTCATACTGTTCTACATAGGTTAACCAGTTTTGATAGTTGTCAGGATAATCTGCTTTAAGGTCGGGCATCATGCCTGTGAGTATATTTAAAAACGCACTTCGCTGAGCTTCCAGCTGCAATTCAAACTCTTTTGAATCTAGTGTTAATAAAGTTTCCCCTTGTAGAAAGGAAACCCCTTCTTTTAATTTAAAACCATTATTAAGCACCTTCCCCTGAACCTCAGAGAATAATTGTGTTTTATTCGTAGGTACCACTCTACCACTAATAGGCCACTCAATAGATTTATCTGCTCCCTGTAGTGAAACCAATGTTAAATCTTCTTTTTTGAGTACAAAAGTATTTCCTGTATTCCCTTGTTGTTTTTCATCCGTCTTTCTTATCTGCTCTGCTTGCTCGGGTTCTCCTTGTGCTGGACTTCCACAATTATATGAGATTAATCCAAGACCAGCAATTAGTCCTAGCGAAACAGAACGTGCTATATTTTTTCGTTG
>JBCDJE010000247.1:0-6462 GCA_038748185.1 Bacteroidota bacterium | reverse complement strand
CCGTTCACGATCTATAACCTGTTCTATTCTGGAGCAGAGACATCGACAATTGGCCTTTTTTCTCTATTAGCCAGCTCCCAAGCTGTATGAAAAATTAATTTCGCTATATTTTCCATCTTCTCAAAATGAATTTTCTCTACTGTATCTGTAGGTTTATGATAATCTTCATGAGTACCGTTAAAGTAAAAAATCACAGGTATTCCATGTTTAGCAAAATTGTAATGGTCTGACCTATAATAAAACCTATTGGGATCATCTTTGGCATTATACTGATAATCAAGAGCTATATTTGAAGCATATCTCTTTGCGGTAGACTCATGAAGATTATGTAATTCAGAGGAAAGCATATCTGAACCAATAATATAAATGTAGTTAGGATTATCTTCATGTTTTTTATCCACTCTCCCTACCATATCAATATTCAGATTTGCAATTGTATTATCAATTGGAAATACCGGATTATCTGCATAGTAAGCAGAACCAAGTAATCCTTTTTCTTCTCCAGTAACTGTCATAAACAATATGCTTCTTCTTGGCGCTATACCATCTTTATAAGCTTTAGAAAAGGCTTCAGCTATTTCAAGCACTGTTACTGTACCCGATCCATCATCGTCTGCTCCATTATTAATCTCATCCCCCGATTTACCAATATGGTCGTAATGAGCAGTTACTACGAGCAACTCATCTTTTAAGTCTGTTCCTTCTAAATACCCTAACACATTCTCTGTAGTAATTTCTTCTGAACTCCTTTTTGCAGTAAGTGTTATTGAGGTACTATAGCGATCAAATAAATTTTGGTCTTTCAAAGCTTGCTTTTTTAGCAATTTAAACCACTTTTTTTCGGAGATACCTAGTAGAGTAGCTGCATTTTTAGGATTAATATAAAATGTACCTAGCTTACCTGAGCGTTTCTTTTGTGCACTTAAGCTTGGCTTTTGCAAGTAGGGTTTGTACAAAGAAAGACTATTTTGAAATTTTTCATTTTCAGGATAAACCAGAAAGACTGCTGCTGCACCTTTCTCTCCGGCTTTTTGTATTTTATAGTTTGCGCTACTAGCTTTAGAAGATTGATTACTCTCTGATAGTACATAATTGCCATCAGTGCCTTTTGGCTCATCTAAAATTACAATTACAGCTTTTCCTTTGACATCAATGTTCTTATAATCGGTATAAGATGGCTCATCAATCCCGTATCCTGCAAATACTGTTTCCAATTTCATATTGTCAAACGAAAAATTACCATATAAAAAGAAGTCCTCTAGGTATACAAGCTCCTTTTTTGGTGTGGCAATTTTTACTTCCTGCCAATGAGACTTTTTTAGGTTAAAAGACTGATAATAAGAATTTGTACTTTGCTTAACAGGACCTTCTAACCCTAAATTTTTAAAGTGCTTACTGATATATTCTGCTGCCATTTTTTGTCCTTTCTCACCTGTTTCGCGCCCTTCATACTCATCGGAAGCAATAATTTGAAGATGTTTTTTAAGATCTTCTTTTTGAATGGTCTTTGCATAGTCAACAGAATAATCTTTCTCTTGTGCAAAGATTACAAGATGGAATAAGCATAGCAAAGAGGCTATACTAAACTTAATTTTTTTCATAGAGCAATTATATAAAAAGAATATTTTTCTAATCAACAAACTTAATCATACTTTTAAGCACTGAGACATCGCCTTACCAAATTTTTACCCGTAAACTATCTGGTCTGAACATCCCATCGCCTTCTTGCACATTAAAAGCTGTATAAAAAGTTTCTAAGTTGGAAATAGGCCCATTAGCACGGTACATTCCCGGCGAGTGTGGGTCAGTATTTATTTGAGTTCTTAAAGTCTCATCTCTGTATTTAATTCTCCAAATAGTTGCCCAAGAGATAAAAAATCGCTGTTCAGGAGTAAGGCCATCTATTTTACCAGGATTACTTACTTCTTGTAAATGTTTTTGTAAACCATCATAGGCTGCAGATATGCCACCCAAATCGCCAATATTTTCGCCCAATGTTAGTGCTCCATTTACATTAACATCTTTAAGTGGTTCATATTCATTAAATTGATTTTCTAATTTAACTGTTCTAGTTTTAAAGTTTTCAAGATCTTTTTCTTCCCACCAGTTTTTCATATTTCCTTCTGAATCAAATCGACTACCTTGATCATCGAATCCATGAGATATTTCATGCCCAATTACAGCTCCTATTCCACCATAATTTACAGCAGCATCGGCTTGATAGTTATAAAATGGTGGCTGCAAAATAGCTGCTGGAAATACTATTTCATTGAAAAGCGGATTATAGTATGCATTAACTGTTTGTGGACTCATCCCCCATTCATCTTTGTCAACCGGTTTACCATATTTTTCTATTTCCTGCTGAAAAGTAAAACTAGCGGCATTCATCACATTCTGAATGTAAGAACCATTTTCCGGACCACCTCCTATTTCGAGCGAAGTATAATCTTTCCATTCATCAGGGTAACCAATTTTTATGGTAAGTGTATTTAACTTTTCAATAGCCTTTTGTTTGGTGCTATCATTCATCCAATCAAGAGCTGCAATTCTTACTTCATAAGCTTCTATTATATTTTTTACCATCTCTTGTGCAGTAGCTTTTGCTTCAGGTGGGAAAACTGCCTCTACATACAGTTTACCTATAGCTTCTCCAATAAATCCATTAGTTACTCCTAAAACACGTTTCCACCTTGGACGCATAGCCTCAAGCCCTCTAAGTTCTTTGCTATAAAAATCAAAATTAGCCTGTTGGTATTCATCACTTAGGAAATTTGCAGCGCCATTTATCAATTGCCATTCTAAGTATGTCTGCCAGTCTTCAATAGGAGTATTATTTATTACTTTTTCAAATTCGCCAACGAATTTTGGTTGCGTTACAATAATGGTATCGATACTAGAAACACCTAAACCTGAAAAATACTCCTGCCAATCAAACGAGGGAGATATGTTATGCAAATCTTCTAAAGACATTTTATTATATAATGCCGGAATGTTTCTCTGCTCTACTCTTGTCATAGAAGCTTTAGCAAGCTGAGTTTCTAGTTGCATGATTTTCTGCGATTTTTGTTTAGCAACTTCTTCTGTGTTTTCTATCATAGTAAGCATTTTTTGCACATGCAATAAATACTTTTCCCTGATTTCAACAGATCGCTCATCGGTTTTTGTGTAATAATCACGATCGGGTAAACCTAAACCACCTTGGCTTATATATGGTGCGTTTACTTTACTATTCATTAGATCGGGGAATATGCTAAACCCAAAAAAAGCTCCGCCACCTAATTTTTGCTGACTAACAAGATACTGCCGTAGGCTTCCAGTTCCATCTATCGATTTTATTTTTTCGAAATGAGGTAACAATGGTTTTATTCCAGTTTCTTTAGAAAGCATGGAGTCCATTCCACTAGCAAAAAACTCAGCTGCTTTCCATTGATCACTCCCTTGCTTATAAATATTGCTTTCAGCAGCTTTTTTTAATACATCAAATACATTATCATTAGTATTTTCTCTTAATTCATTGAAGCTCCCCCAACGCCCTTGGTCTGCAGGTATTTCTGTTTTTTTTAGCCAATTCCCATTTACAAATTTAAAAAAATCGTCAGCAGGGTTTACTGTTGAGTCTATATTAGAGAGATCAAGTGCTGGCACTAACTGTTTATCGCTTACTACACTTTTACTTCGGTCTATACAAGCCTGTATCTGAGCTAGTAAAAGAAATATAAGTAGTGTTTTAGAAACCTTTTTAATTGTTTGCATTTTAAAAAAATTTTATTGTAAGATGATCCAAATAAAAAAAAATAAGTCTTAAAAGCAGCTTGTTTTTAAAAGAAGCTAGGAGATACTTACACCAGTGGAAGATTTTAAGGACTGATAAAAAGGTTATTTGTATTTATTGTACGATCTTTAGCAGCTTGAAAAGAAGTCTATCTACTTAAAATCTATTCGACAACCAAAACGCTATCTTGTGCTTTTTTCTTAATTGCTAAATACCCTAAAAGTATAAGTAACACCAAAGGTAGAGCCGCATGGGGTACGCGATGGATTGTTTCATACATCCATCTATGTAGAGAAGTAAAAGGAGAGAGAAAATCGAAATAAGCAACCGTACGTGCAAGCGCTGTTAAACTTCCCCATATAACAGCATAGACTAATGAAGCTTTAGCTGTCTTTTGAAAAAACAATCCGATGCTTAAAAGTAAATCTAATAAGCCTGCAACGAAAAGAAATAATATTGCTTGCTGAGGTGTTACTTTTAAAATATTTTGTGTCATTTCTATAAAGTTAGCTGGAGTTGAGTAAGGAAAGCTCAATGCATAGAGACCATGTGCAGTAAAAGTAAGCGCAATGCTAATTCGCATTGCATATAGTATTTTCTTAGTATCAATATCTTTTCTCAAAAGCATATGTAAAAAATAGGGTAAGCTAACTTGAATGCTATATTCAAACAATTGAACTATCCTGAAGCTTTTTGTAACCCAATATGCTATCGCTTCTAATAATAACACCAATACCGCGAGTAACAGTAAGATAAATTGCCACTTTTTAAAAGGATTGTAATAGGGAATAATGGTTAAAGTTAGTAATAACAACGAGCCAAAAGCATAATTTACAAGCTTTAAAGTTTCAGATTCAAGGAAGGGCAAAAAAACGCCATAAGGTGTGGTCCAAAAAAAGTGTTGCCAAATTCTACCTACCAATAAGCAGGCGAAGGCAAATTTTAAAATAAGTATGGCTAGTTGTTCTCGATTATCTACTATATTTTTTTCAGATAAATATTTAGCATTTTCAATCACTGTAGTAATTTGAGAGTTAGTTTAAAAAAGAATTTTTCTCTTCAAATTAAAGATAAATGGATAAAAATCTGCAAGAATTATCGGATAATTTATGGACAGAGTTAGTAAAAGGAAAAGTTGATAAAAAACATGACTTTAGATACCCTGTGCTAGGTAGTATGTCACAAAATGGATATCCTGAAATAAGAACAGTTATTTTACGAGATGTATTAATTTCGGAGCGAAAACTTATTTTTTTTACAGACTATCGCTCTCCAAAAGTAATGCAATTAAAAGCCCAACCTAAGGCCTCACTACTATTTTACCACTATAAGAAAAAGTTGCAATTACGTATTTCAGGGATAGTCACTCTTTACAATAAAGACAGCTTGGCGAAAAAATACCTTTCAAAATTACCTGAAATCGCACTTAAAGATTACTTAAGTATCACTGCTCCAGGTAAAAAAGTAAACAACTCTTTAAACGAATTACTAACTTATAAAAAAGCCTTTGAAAACTTTACTGTGGTGCAAATAGAAACTACTAAAATCGATTATCTACAGTTAAAGCTAGAAGGGCATGAAAGAATGATACTCACTTGGAATAATGGATGGGATGGAGAAAAGGTTACACCATGAAATAACAATGGACTTTAATCTAAAGCCATAAATAAATTAATAAAAAAGCAACTTCTTTCTATATCAAAACATTTAACTATAAAATATGGGAACTCATTAGACATTAATTAATTGTATTTAACTAATCTGATATTGTATTTTATTAAGATAAAAATACGTTTTATTCAAAGAGTATTTATATGGAATAGTTTATATTTGTTAGAATAGGAAATAGCAACTAGGGAGAAAAGACACAATTATGAAATCAGAAAGATCATCTACCAACAAAAATATTATATACCTAATCCTTGTGGTTATGTGTAGCTTATTGGCTCAAAGCAAACTCAAGGCTCAAGGAGATCCTGCTGTAATACAAATGTCAGGGATTATAGTTGATGGAGATAGTTCTTATGGTGTTCCTGGAGTGCACGTTTATATACCAAGTGCAAAAGTAGGTACTATTTCAAATCAAGTAGGACTTTTTTCTTTACCAACCATGGCAGGTGATACTATAGTTTTTAGTGCAGTTGGATATAAAAAACAAAGATTTATTGTTCCTAGAAAAAATGATAAAGGATTTACCGTATTAATAGATTTACAAACAGATACTACCTTTTTACCTATTGTAGAAGTTTTTCCCTACCCTACAGAAGAATTATTTAAAGAAGCCTTCCTCGCACTTGAACTGCCTGTAGACCAAAGAAAAAAGAATATGGAAAAGAATCTGAATCAGCAAGCCCTAAATAGAATGGCAGCAGCTTTACCAATGGATGGAGGCTCTAACCACAGGTATTACATGAATCAAAATGCTAATAATATCACCAATAGATTTTTTGCTCCCTCGTTTTCAATTCTCAATCCATTTGCTTGGGGGGAATTCATAAAATCAGTAAAAAGAGGTGATCTGAAGAAGAAAGATTAAAAAGAAGAATTTTTTTTTATTATTGCAGTTAGATTTACACATAAGTTTGACTGCTTTTTTCGTTTATTTGATTCGCAACTTCGCGTTTATTTTTTAGATATTAGAAAACACTCTTTTAACTCTTTCCACTCAAATGGGTCTTTTTGATTTTTTT
>JBCDJE010000246.1:0-6510 GCA_038748185.1 Bacteroidota bacterium | reverse complement strand
GTTGGATTGTATGTTGTTACACAATCAGTAAAAATAACTGGTAAATCATTACCAACAGTATGAACTCCATCATAGACAGGCCGAAATATACTTTGACTAAAACTTCCATAAGGTCTTACAAAGTTTGGGTTTTCTGTATAGGTAAATTCTATTGTGTTATTTGTAGGAGAAGTGATTCTTTTTAAGTACCATGTTGATGCAAATTCGTCTCCTCCAGGTTGTTCTAGTGTACTTGTAATTTCAGGTTCATCAAACTCATAAACATATCCATCATTAGTAGTAATAATCCAATGATTAAAGGGAGCTTGGGGAATTTGCTCAATCTTAATTTTTTGTTGATTAATAATTACTATCTCTTCAGACTGATTGTAAGTAAATTTTCCTGACATGCCCATAAAATTAAAATAATATAAATCAGGTTCGCTATCTATAGAACTGTAAGGTACTTGTCCTTGAAAAAACTCCGTATAATTAACTGTACTTCCATTTGACATTAGAACATTACAGTTGCCTTTATCAACTTCAGAATATGGTTGAGGTAATGCATAGTTAAAATATCCTCTTTCTGAGTCATCAAGGCCTCTCACAGTTTTAGTTATTGCTCCTCCTGCATTCAACGTCCAACCTAACCCAACACTACTGGCTTCTTCACTTACACGAATACCCCCTGCATGGTAACTTAATGAAATAGGAATATTGATATCTTTATCTTGAATTGTATAAAGTGGGATATTAATGTTAGGAATTCCTGTGTATAAACCCACTGGTATATCGCCATATTCTCCCAATGCTGCTGCATCTGGAGAAGGAGGAATCACAATCGGTAATTCCTGCCCCCATCCTACTCTTACTGATACAAAACTGAAGAATACAAAAGTTAAATAAAGTATGTATTTTTTCATCATAGAATCTTTATAATTGCTTGTAAAATCATATTTGTAAGCCCATTCTAATTACCCAGGGGCTATCTTTTTGTGTTGTGTTGTGTTGTCTGGTCAAATCTCGTAGTAGTATAATCTGATAAGCAGCTTTTTTACCGATAGGCATCTGTAATCCCGCTCCGGTTAACCAGGTTTGTTGCCAGTTTCTTTCCTGATTGCTTGAAGTAAGTCTTTGATCAAACCTTCTTGTATTAATATTTTCGTATTCAAGTTGTCCAAAAGGAATACCCCTTTTAGCTTTAGTACGGGTGAACAACCTACCCCCATAAGCTAACTGGTGGTTTTGGTTATCTTTTTGGTATTGGATAACCGGGCCAGCTCCAACAGCTACATATTTCTTAAAGGTATGTGTAATTGCCGGTGAAAAATTTACAGCACTCTGTTCTCCCAGAAACATGCCTACACTTCCTTCTAGTTGGAATAGCTTTTCCATAGGATTGGGTATTTTTACTTGTGGCGGTCCTTTGATGTCACTATTCTCTTTAATAGGTAACTTACTGGAAAATCCTGTTCGTATTACCCAAGGAGTGTTGCGCACAATGGTTGCCCCATTCCAGCTCACATCTCTTAACACGGTTAGTTGGAAATTGCCCATTTTTCCAATAGGTAACTCATACCCTATTCCTACCAAGGCTGCTGAAATCCATTTGCCACTGGCAAGCTCTTTTCTGGTGGTATCCAAGCCTGCGGCTGTTCCTTCGTATTCCAGTTGTAAATAAGGCAACAGCTTTTTAGGCTGGTACCTTCCATAAACCCTTGCTCCATAATCCATTTCATAAGATTGATTTTGGTTTTCTCGCTTTTCAACAAATTGAAAGCTCGGTCCTGCCCCTACTGAAAACTGGGAGTCTAATGCTACATGGAACAATGGGGCAATTTCCATTCGAAATGGATCATTGGACAGCAGACTAACATTTCCTGCCAATTTTACTTTTTGAGCTACGTATTTTTTTATGGTTTCTAATGGATTCGATTGACCGAGGTTTTTCAGCTTTTTCGAATAGTTCTTTGCTTTTGCCAGTTTTCCTGGAAACATATTTTTATTCAAGCCTACCTGTACTTGCCACTTTCCCATATCAGGCCAGGTGGCATTTGTATAAACCAGTCGGTGCAAACTGAGGGATATATGCCATTGTTTTCCGAGATTCACAGGATAACCCATCCCGATCATCATTCCGGATGACCATTGTGCATTATCAATATTTTCAAGAGAGCTATTTTCAGGTTGGTAATTCAAAAGCCAACTGTTTTCAAGATAAGGTACTTTTGCATGTAAATGAAACCTGGTATACACCTTCACCCCTATTTGGGCTTTGTTGGATGCACTGTCTTGCATGATTGGAAAATGGGTTAATGCCCCTGCCCCAACCTGAAGCAACTTATTAAACTTGTACCCCATCCCCAAGTATAACTGACTAAAATAAGGTTGTTTGGTAAATAAGCCTACATGCATTTCTGCCTTCAATTTTGAAGTTATCAAAGATTTTGCGCTGTCATTCACTAATTGCGCTTGTTCTTGCCAACCCTGTTTTAACTGGCTTTGCAGCAATTCCTGATTCGGATTTTGCGCATGGATACCAGCATTACTTATCAGTAACAAGCTCATACTCAACTGAATTATGATGCGGTATTTATTCAAAAAGAAGAGGATTATCTGTTATCTTGATTTTGTTGAATAAGCTTTTTCAAGTGTTGATTTTCCGCTTTTAAAACTTCAATATCTTCTTGTTGCTTTTGTATGTTTTTATTCTGATCAATCAGGTAAAGTGTTAATTCTTCCACTTTCTGGAGTAACTTATTATTCATTTCAGCCACATCCATATCATTTTGCCTAAATTCTTCTGCTGAAGGAATGTCGGGTAAGTGTTTGTGCTCTGTTATAAAAGCTTCTACTTCCTCTAAAGAACGGAGTTTATAATCTTCTTCAAATACCCAGTCTGCGGCATCTGTAAGGGTTACTTTCACCTTCTTTGCCCAGATAGTACCATTTACTGAGAGTTTGTTTTTCGGGTCATCTGTGCCAATACCAACTGTACCACCGTTTAATGGAGATATCCTCATTACTTCTGTATCAGAAAAATCATTATCATTTGTAGTATGCAAATTGAATGTAATGGCTTTTTTACCATTATACCATTCTGCATTTATTGCTTTTATTCTTGCTCTTGTCAGATAGCCGGCAAACCAATCTAGTGAGGAAGAAGATATATCATTATTCGTATCACCACTACGTTTTCCAAGTGTTATCCTACCATCTACATCCAACTTTGACTTTGGACTAGTCGTACCGATACCTACATCGCCACCATTTAAAGACATAACATGTCTTGTTCCAATTCCATTGACATCATCCCCCGGCTGCCATACAAAAAAATCTAGCGCATTTCTTTTGACATTTCCCCCATTATGTCTAGACTTAATTGTATGAGAGTAAGTGGCATTACCATTATATGAAAAGACAATCTGACTATTCGTAAAGCTAGCATTTGGATTCCCAGATCTTATTCTTAAACCACCCTCAGGACTCAGAAAACTTATATCTAGTTTTGATTTTGGAACTGTTGTCCCAATACCAATTTTCCCTTTAAAAAAAGATTGACTTTCTGTAAACTCGAACCACTTGTCATTTAAGTTTGCTGCATTTCTAAAAGTAATTTTTCCTGTAGAACTTCCCGATAAAAGAGTTAATTCGTTATCTGGATTGATGAAACGTAGAACCCCTTTATCAGCTAAAGAACTATTAAGAAAATTTCCATTTGAATACAGAAAAAGTTTCACATCATTACTTGCCAATTCAATATTACTATAATTAGTTAAAGTTTGTCCAGTAACAGATAATCCGAGAAAAATAAAAAGAATGCTACATGTAAAAGCTTTCATTTTTTATCAGTTTAAATTTTGAATAATATTTCTGGGGTATTAAAACATTGATTATCTATTCTCCAACTCTGCAACTTTCTTTTTCAGCTCATTTACTTCTTCGGTAAGTTGCTTGTTTTGCTTATTCTGCTCAATTAGATAAAGAGTCAGTTCTTCTATCTTTTGTAGAAGTTTGTTGTCCATCTCAGCTACATCAAGGTCATTCGTTCTAAACTCTTCTGCGGAAGGCATATCTGGTAAATGCCTATACTTTGTTATATGATCCTCTACTTCTTCTAAAGAACGAAGTTGGTAGTCTTCTTCAAATACCCAATCTGCCGCATCCGTAAGGGATACCTTTACCTTCCTTGCCCAAATGGTACCATTTACTGAGAGTTTGTTTTGGGGGGTTATTGTGCCTATGCCTACATTACCATTTGCACGTACGGCAAATAAATCAGATCCATTAGTCATATTTCCTGTAAAAGGCATCTTTTTAATTAAGAAAGCATTTCTACCTTGATAATCATACATCCAAATTATGGGTGAAACGATGTTATTCCCATTAGCAATACCAAAGCCTGCATGTTCATTGAAGTTACCAAGTAGGTTGTAAGCATCAGCGGTTAAACCTGTATTGAGCCAATTTGTAAATAATCCATCTTTGTAGTCGCCTACGAAAGCATGATCTCCTCCTGCGGTTGTTGTTGATCTTACTCCTTGAAAAGTTTGTATTTGACTATATATAGGGGTCTTAATGAATGTAATAAAGACAAGCATCATTATAAGATTATATAACTTCTTCATATACAAGTTTTTTAAAAAAAAGTTGTGACTTTATGAATCCTTATTTTTCTAATTCTTTAATTCTATCCTGAAGCTCCTTGATTTGCTTATTCTGTTCAATCAGCAAACTAATCATTAAGCAAATGAGACTGAATACGATAAATTCAACTATGATTGTTTTTGGGATAAGGATAGATTCCTCGTAAAGCGAAATTAGTAGGACTGTAGAAGATTGGGAATGAGAATACCTGAAATAATATTGGTGAAATGAATATCATTGATTGTTAATTTTGTTGATGTGCAAAGTAAGAGCGTATGGATACTCCCGTCAATAGGGATGTAAGTTATTTAAATAAGGAATACGATTAGTGCTAAAGATTAGGTGGTATCCTAACAGCGTATATATATACTCAATCATATAATTTATTGCTTAATTATGATGAATGTTTACTAAAATGAAATTTATCATTTAATTGATTACTACTCTACTAAGTGCAACTTATTAGCATTTATTTAAATAAATAGCATGTGAGGAATTAAAAAGATTTACCCTTAAAAAGTGCAAACTGATATATAATATTTCTAAGAAAAAAATGTTTCAAGTGCTATTTTCGCATCCCCTTAAGTTTCTTTTTGATTTTCATGGAATCTAATCTTTAAGAAGAAAAAACTCTCCTCTTGAAAATATCTCTCCTATCTATTTTCAATTTAGTGGTGTTACTCTTATAAAGTTTTCATTAGAAATGGAAAACTAGATTATCAATTAAATAAAATGACAGACTTCTCCAGTTATGGGTAGATAAGAAAGATCAAGCACTTTTTGATACTATTTACAATAAATACAGGCACTCTAAAAAAGAGTTTTTCTTCTTTCAGGATCATAGCCAAGTTAGTACTGATGATGCCAGAGTGATGATTGATCACAACCACAAAAAACTAGGCAAAGTCGAATTTAAGTTCTTTATGCTCACCATCAATTCTTCCACTGATGAAGTGGCTCATCTTTCTGGAGATAAACAGCAACTAAAGGTCTATACTAAAGTGGTCATGGAGGAATATACTCGACAGTTTAATCGTCAATTGAATGGTAGCACATAGCAGGGGATGACTTGTTGTGGTTTGCCAAGGTAGAAGTTAACCGTTCTTATGCTGCTGGAGATGCTAAACATTATGGAGCCTATCAAACCAATAGCATCATTGCCGGCCAGATCAGAAAACTGATATAGTAAACATCGTTAAGTTTTGTGATTTGTTAATAACATATTTTACAAGGCAAATATGCTAGGAAATCTATCCTAAGTAAGCCTAAAACCTTTGCTGGATACATTTCTTACTTTTGATATGAAAGGAAAAATAAAATTACAGAAAAACATTTTTATAAAAACTTGACGAGGTAGACTATAAATACAGCTTATAGAAACAAAAGAGGAAATATAGGCCTTAACGTGTCCAGAAAACGCCAAAAACAGTTGGTTTATCTTGTCAATAACTAGTATAGGATGTTATATAAAACCTTCAAAGCCAAGGGCTTCAATATTGGTTCAGGTGCTATCAAGTCCGCTCACAGAACGGTCATCCAAAAAAGGAAGAAGCAATCAGGATAGCGGTGGTCGCTGCAAAGCGCATAGAATATCATAGACCTGCGATTGCTCAATTTCAACCAAAAATGATCGGTTATGGTTGACTTGATCATAAATATGGAAAAGGATAAGGTCTATAGTGCTGCTAAATGTGACAATTTGATCTGCATCTAGCAAGGGCGATCCCGATGATTATCACGGAATTTGGTGTTTGGAACAGACCACTAAATGGCATTTATTCCAGTATATACCATATTGAATATGTGATGCGACAACTACAACATATAAATACCCGCTTTATTGGAGCGCATGAGGTAAGCAGTAAATACAAACCTAAAGAAAAT
>JBCDJE010000245.1:0-6530 GCA_038748185.1 Bacteroidota bacterium | reverse complement strand
TGCTTTAAAAGTGAAGTGGCTTTCCAAACGGCTTGAAAAGCTGTGTTTAATGAAGTTGTTGAGTTGAGATATGCCTCGACCATACGACCCAACAAAAAACTGAAGCATTTAGTATCTATCTCCACATGAAAAATCTATCCAAATCATTTGTGTCGATAATATATGATTAGTTACTTATTACCGCACTTCTTATTTGATATATTGAAATTATAAACTTGTTCGGAAGTGAATGAGAATGAATAAATTAGTATTGCTATTTTGCGAAACAGATTTATTTACTTTATTGCACTGAAATATTAAAACATGAAAAACATGATGAAGTCTTTTTACAATAAGTTATCGTATACCTTGCTCTTTGTAGCATTTATACAAAGTTACTTACTACTTGCACAACCACGACAAAAAATGGTTGACGTAGTAGTAGCCCCTACACAAGAAAACTGGCAATATAAAATTGGTGAAAAAGTAATATTTCGGGTGAGCGTTTTAAAAAATGACCTGCCAATACAAGATATTGAAATCCGATATAAAATAGGACCGGAAAAATTAATGTCTGAAACTACCCAGACTATGGTTTTAAAGAATGGTTCAGGAGAAATAAAAGCTAATGGAATGAAAGCGCCAGGATTTTTACGCTGTTGGATATATGCCACAGTAGATGGTAAAGAATATTCAGGTTACGCTACAGCAGGGTTTGAGCCTGAAAAAATACAACCAATCGTAAAAATGCCCGAAGATTTCGATACATTTTGGTCAAATGCTAAAAATGAACTTGCAGAAGTACCGATTGACGCAAAAATGACTTTATTACCTGAAAGATGCACAGAAAAAGTAAATGTATATCATGTTGACATTCAAAATTACCCAAGCAATGCTCGATTGTATGGTATATTATCCGTTCCAAAATCTTCAGGTAAATACCCAGCAATCCTAAGAGTACCTGGTGCAGGAATTAGGCCGTATTATGGAGATGTAAATACTGCAGAAAAAAACATCATTACTTTGCAAATTGGCATCCATGGCATACCTGTAAACCTTGACCAAAGCGTATATGATAACCTTCGTGCAGGAGCTTTAAATAACTACCAAATATTTAATTTGAAAGACCGCGACCAATATTATTACAAAAGGGTTTACCTCGGTTGTGTAAGAGCAGTTGATTTCATCTTCAGTTTACCAGAGTTTGATGGTAGTAACATTGCTGTAGCTGGAGGAAGCCAAGGTGGTGCACTCTCCATTGTAACAGCAGGGCTTGACTCACGTATTAAATGGCTAGTGCCTTATTATCCAGCACTATGTGATTTAGTTGGCTATACTGAAAAAAGAGCTGGTGGCTGGCCACATATGTTCCACCCTGATAATCCACATCATACTAGTGACGCAGAAATGAAAACGGCTGCTTACTACGATGTTGTAAATTTTGCCAAGAAGGTAGAAGCAGAAGGTTACTATTCTTGGGGATTTAATGATAATGTATGCCCACCTACTTCTATGTATGCTGCCTATAATGTAATTAATGCTCCCAAACAATTATTACTAGCTTTAGAAACGGGACACTGGACATTCCCTGAACAGCACGAAACCACCAATGCATGGCTATTTTCTAAATTAAAATCCGAATAATAAAAACTAATACGAATCCCTATAACAAGATAAATAACGTCATCTATGAATTACCATAAACTGCTTACCATCTTGGTTTTGCTAGCGGTCTCCTGCCAAAAGCAACAATCTACAGAAAATACTTCCCAACCAGAAAAAACCACTACTAAAAAGCCAAATATCATCATCTTTTATGTAGATGATTTAGGATATGGTGATGTAAGCAGCTATGGCGCTACACTTGTTAATACGCCCAATATCGATAAATTGGCTGATAATGGGCTAAAAATGACTGATGCCCATTGCTCTGCTGCCACTTGTACTCCCTCCAGGTATTCGCTACTCACCGGAAGTTATGCTTTTAGAAATAAAGCGGCAATCTTACCTGGAGATGCCCCATTGATTATTGATACCACTATGGCTACGATTCCTTCTATGTTAAAAAAAACAGGATATAATACTGCTGTAGTAGGCAAATGGCATTTGGGTTTAGGCGATGGTACGCTAAATTGGAATAATGAAATTAAACCTGGCCCTATAGAAGTAGGTTTTGATTACTGCTTCCTGATTCCTGCTACAGGAGATAGAGTACCTTGTGTGTATGTGGAAAACCATCAAATTGTTGGATTGGAGGCCAACGACCCACTTACAGTAAGCTATGAAGGTCCTATTGATGACGAACCCAAAGCCTTTGAACATCCTGAATTGCTCAGATATGCTTCCGATAGACAACACAGCGATGACATTATAAATGGTGTAGGTAGAATTGGGTATATGTCGGGTGGCAATAAAGCCCTTTGGGTAGATGAAGAATTTCCAGATATACTTACACAAAAAAGTAAAGAATTCATCCAAAAAAATAAAGACAACCCTTTCTTCTTATTTTATTCCTTTCATGACATCCACGTACCTAGACTGCCTCATCCTAGATTTGAGGGTAAAACTGAAATGGGACCAAGAGGCGATGCGATTGTGCAAATGGATTGGTGTGTTGGTGAGATCGTGAATCAAGTGGAAGCGTTAGGCATTGCGGAAAATACCTTAATTATTTTTACCAGTGACAATGGGCCTGTTTTGAATGATGGTTACGAAGATCTTGCTGTTGAAAAATTAGGTAAACATTCACCTGCAGGACCTTTTAGAGGAGGCAAATACAGCGCATTTGAGGCAGGTACACGTGTACCTACTATTGCTTACTGGCCGGGAAAAATCCAACCTAAAGAAAGTAGCGCACTTTTTAGCCAAGTCGATTTATTTACTTCATTAGCAAAGCTAACACAAACAGCTGTGGAAAATAATGATGCACCTGATAGCTTCAATCTTTTGCCAGTACTTTTAGGTGAGTCAGAGAAAGGAAGGGAAATGTTGATTGAAGAATCTGTTCTCGTGCTTTCACTCCGAAAAGACCAATGGAAATACATCCCTCCTACTGAAAAAGAAGCACCCTGGATGATCGATAAAGGCATAGAAGGTGGTTTTCAAACTACGCCTCAATTGTATGATTTATCCAAAGATATTGGCGAACAAGAAAATGTTGCCGATCAATTTCCCGAAATAGTAAAAGAAATGGACGCACAACTTAAAATAATAGAAACCGCTAAAGGAACAAGACAGGGATTTGGTTTGTAAATTCAGATTGGTACTTCCTTAATTTATAAACCTATCAGAACAAATTAATATACCAGAACCATAAATATTAAAAAAGCTTTTACTTATCTACTTATTAAACTGTCGATTAAAAAAATCAGAAACTTTTCCTTTCATTTTTGGTGTAATAAAAAATTTATCAGCATGTTTCACATGAGGGTAAATTTCAAATTCAATATCTACTCCAACTGCCTCCAACTTATTAAATAACAATGTAGATTGATGCGGAGACACTAAACAGTCAAAGGCACCATGGTAAATGGCAAAGGAAGGTTCATTCCCATTAACATAGGTAATAGGATTGGCTTGTTTTACTCTTTCAGGGCAGGCTGAAATTAAGCAACCGAGTAATTCAGATTCCGGGGAGTTAGGTTCATCATGAATCATAAACTTTTTGCATGAGTCTGGCGGGGTAAGTGGTACTGTAGCATCCATTTGCAAAAAATCAGTCGGTCCAAAAAAATCTATTACAGCATGTATAGAACTATTCGTACCTCTATTGCCTAAATGATAGCCTTCTAAAGAATCAATACCTATACTTGTCCCTAAAAAGGCACTTAAATGTCCTCCGGCTGAATGTCCCATCACGCCAATTCGGGTAGTATCAATTGCATACTTTTCAGCATTCAGCTTTAAATACCTGATGGCTGTTTTACAATCATAAACCTGCGCAGGAAAGATACTATCTTGACTCAGCCTATAATTAATATCAGCAATTACGTAACCTTGTGCTAATAATGTATCACAATATCTAACACCATTACCTCCTTTCTTTCCGGCACGAAACCCTCCTCCATGAATATAAACTACTAAAGGAGCAAGTTCAGAAAGTCCCCCTGGAACATGTATATCCATTTTATGCCTAAAAAGTGTATCCGCTGCATAAGAAATATCTTCGTAGAAAAAACTTCCTGTAGTTAATAAGTCTTTGGAAACACTACTATCTGCTACATGCTTTTGGCAACAGATTATGAAGATGGGCAAACAGGAAAATATTATCCTATATGAAAGATATTTCATATCTATTAAGTTTTCAATCGACTTTTTAAAATTAGATATTCAACTATTTCAAATGCTTATTAGCAAAAGCAATGTATTGCTCCCAGTCGTATTTTAACAAATTATGTTTCCCAGACCTGATATGATAACCTGTGTGGCCTTTTATTAAAGGTTGATCTACTTTGGGCATCTTTTCGTCGGAAAGATTTTCTAACCCATATAGTTTATAAACTGCTGCTGCTTTTTGAAGGGAAAGAAATTCTCCTTTGGGATCAGCCCATTGGTCTTCTACAGCACTGGCTACATAAACAGGTCTTGGTGCTACCAAAGAGATGAACATGTGCTGGTCAAAAGACAAGGCTGCTTCATTCTCATTGTATTTTTTAAAATTTGTATTGAACCAATGTGGGAAGGAAGTATTGATTCTGCCAACTGTTTCTCCGAATGCCCTTTTAGATAGAGCAGCTCCTCCACAACCTGAATTATTAGAGATAACCATAGCAAATCGCTCGTCATATACTCCGGCATGTAAAGCTGCTTTCCCCAATCGTGAATGCCCAATTACAGCAATTTTTTTAGCATCAATAGTATTATCGCTTACAAAATAATCTAATGCGCTACTCAACCCCCAACCCCAAGCTGCAATAGAAGCCCAGTCATCATCATTAGGTTTAGTTTGTCCTTTTCTGTAAAAAAGTGTATGGATACCATTTTGGAAACCATCATCATAATCAGGATCTATATCTCCGTAGTAATAAGTTGCTAAACCATAGCCATTCTCTATGATAAACTCAACTGGCCAACGATAAGCCCTTACCCCTCTTGAAACTTCAGTAGCTTTGTTTTCAGTAATACCATAATCATTGTTATTCCTTACCCAATTTTCGGTGATCACAATAGCTGGATCGGGCTGCGTAGTGTGATTCCCATAAAAATTAGCTCCAATAAACAAGGGGACAGGCTTGTCTACATCTTTTGGTAAATATATAAGTAAATGTAATGCTGCATTTTTTCCATTATTTTCAAAGGTAATCTTCACTTGTTTTCTAACAGCTTTGCCTGCTAAAGCTATTTTATTTATCTCTTGAAGCTCATAACTAGTTTTTATATTCTCTTTGGGTAGTTTACCAAACATTTCTGCTTCAAATATTTGCAGTAACTCTGGTCTTCGCTTTTTTTCCCATTCTTGAATTGTTTTTACTTCCTTCCCCTTATTCGTCTTCAAAATTTCTGGAAGATTATATGCAGGGACATTTGTTTCATCGTAGTTTGCCACAAAACCTTGTGCAGTAACTGATTTCACAGTAACTGAAAAAGTTATGACACAAAAAAATAGTACAGTAAGGCTTTTCATAAATACACTAATTTAAAATTAATGTAAGGTTATGAAAAAATTACTCTTTCACAAGTGAATATTTTTTCAACTTCCATTCTCTAACTCCTCCTTTAAAGTTAAGAATCTCCTTAAATCCCATAAGTTTTATTTTTCTCATTGCCGCCGTACTCCTCGCTCCAATTGCACAATAAAGCACAATAGGCTTACTTTTATCTAATTTATTCATTTCCGCCAAAAAATCATTACGACTAATATCTACCTGAATAGCTCCTGCAATATGCCCTGCTTGATACTCCTTATAGGTTCGAACATCCACTAAATGTATATCTTCTTCCAATTTTTCTTTTAATGTGTGGCTATCAATATTTCTTACAATAATGGCATTTTGTTGTGCCAGTAACTGGAAGCTAAATAATACAAAAAGGTTTATAAGCAGACTTAGATGCATAATTCTTACAGTTATAAAAATACTTTTAGTAATGTAAATGGTAAACCCTGCATATTGATTCATTTTTAAAGAGTACTTTTTATAAAAAAATAATTTTTCGCGTGGTAATAATGAAATAATAAGTTTACGATTTTAAGGGAGTTATTGAGTGTGCAGGCAAGGCGTTGAAAGCTTTGTTTAGCAGTGTTAAAAAAGATTTTAACAATGAAGGTTGTGCACTAAAGAACATCTCAAAAAGTAAAGGGTATTTTTTATTATTACTTAATAGCCACTTGAAACAAAAAAATGCTTTTTAACTATCAGCTAAAGACTTCACCATCCTTTTTACTTATTAAAAAAAGTGAAAATTAATTTAAAAATTTTGACGCATTTGAATAATTAGCTCCGTATCGATTAAATATTAATCGATAAAGCAATCTATCATTTTTCACAGTTTCATCAAGCAGTAAAAATTACCACAAAAAATGATTAATATTGGGAAACTTTATATCAAAAAAT
>JBCDJE010000244.1:0-6536 GCA_038748185.1 Bacteroidota bacterium | reverse complement strand
CTTCTCTATAATTATTAAAAAAAGGTTTTACGATGCTTAACTTGCTATTAGCATTTAAATGAACCACCGAACCATCTGGCAGTTTTATTTGTGATTTTCTACCTGCCGGATTAGTTTTTTCAACAAATTTTACCTCAATGCTTTTGGTAGGAGTTTCATCATCTGTGTTGAACTGTAAAAAAATAAACCACGAAAAAAACAATAGTATAGCCGCAGCTGATGCATATCGTAACCAGTTGGTTTGCACCCAATTATTATTTTTCCTTCTTGGATATTTTATCTGACTATCATTAGAAATAAAGGTTGTTATTTTTGTCCATATTTCCTCTTGAGGTACTTCTCTCAATTGTTTTGGTTCATCCCAAAAGTTTCTTAGCACTTCATACTCTTTTCGATGAGTTTCAGATGAGTTAAGCCAATCGTCCAGTTCATTTTTTTCTTCTGCCGATAAGTCACCATTAAAACTTCTGATAATTATAATTTTATCCATAGGAGTAGCCTTCTACAGTAGTAGACGAAACCAAGTCAGATTTCCACACCCCCTTTATCAAAAAATTATAAATAGGTGATAGAAAGAAGTAAAATATAAGAGATTAAATGGACTACTTCTTTATTATTCCGTTTTGTCGGCGCATCTTTAAACATATATTCTGTCAATACTTTAGAAAGTTTATTCACAGCTTTCGATATGAGTTTTTCAACTGCACTCACTGAAATACCAAGTTCTTTAGCTACCTCTTTATAGCTTTTATTTTCCACTCTTAATAGTTGAAATGCCAAGAATTGCCTTTCAGGAAGTTGGATTAATGCTTCATTTAATATAGTTTTCAATTCCGTATTTAGATAAATACTTTCTGGGGTTGTTATCGTTTTTTTATACTTCTGTAAATCAGTTTCGTCTAGTTTGAGAAATTTTTGTTTTGAGGATGCTTTTCTTAAAAAATCTAAACTTAGGTTTCTCACCAATACGTACAGATAGGCATCTATATCTTTTACTTCTTTCAATAATTTCCTCTTCTCCCATACTTTTATAAAAGTATCAGCTACAATTTCTTTTGCATCTTCTTCGCTGCGAGTGTAATTGAAAGCAATTTTGTACAACTCTGGAGAGTAGATTTCAAAAAACTTTCTATACGCTTTTATATCATTATTATTGGTGATTAGTTTAATTAAATCGTAGTTTATCATCTCATAATTTACCCTAATATTATTCTAATCTAATTAAAATAATTCAAAAATCGATTTCGGCCGATCTAAAAAGGCGTGATAACGATATTGAAGTAATTCAAAATTTTAGCAAAGCTACCTTTTTAAAGATGTTTTTTATTTGTTTAACTGTAGATTTGTTTATAAAAAGCTTAAGTTAACATAACCTTTAGCTCTTGGTTTTTATAATACTTTAAACAAGTTCATTCGTTAGGCTGAGTTCATATTGAACCATCACTTTATTGCCAACATCACCATCTGTTATAGATAAAAGATATAAAGGCACTATAACTTCTTTGTCACCCTCTACTGTTTTGCAAATTCATTACCCGTTGAAAGATAAATTGGCATATGAAAATCATTAATGATCATTCCTTCAACTAATTCTTCTACGCCGGTAAACTTGTTTGATCGATGATAACTCCAGTCAACATCCCCTGTTGTACCTTTATAGCCCCAAACATTTCCACATTCTGCATTAATGCTAAGCGTAAAGCCTTACTGGAAGCCATCGGCATATTGAAAAGTACTTCCTTCATAACTCTGTTCACTTCTAGTTTTTAAGTGTTCTTCCCATCCCACACCTATTAAATAATCGTGTGAAGAATTTAAATCGGTAATGGTATGACTGGCACACCAGTAACTATAGATTGAGTTATCATCTACCAACCTTGTAGGGTCTAAAGATTTAGTGAGATCATCCAACGATCATAACTTTGGGTTGGGAATAGGAGCTACCCACTCAAAATTTGCCTGATCTTTTGATATAATTGTATCTTTTAAGATAGGCTCATTTTCCGTAGTTATAGTGATGTTAAAGCTGAGGTCTTTCTCAGCATAACCGGGTAAGTAGACCTTTATTTTTACCGTACTACTATCAATATCAGACGTAAAATGAATTTGATCCAGATAGTCTTGACCCCTTGCTTCGAGATAGATAGTTTGCCAAATACCACGGGCATTACCATAAGATGGTTTACCATAAAGGGTAAAACCTCTTCTTTTATCATCCACCCTAATAATTAATTGCTGTTTTTTACCATACTTAAGATGTTGCGTCAGGTCAAATGCAGAAGGAACATTAATTTCATGATTAAATGTTATATTCCCCGCTTGCCAGTTTTCAGTAAGTCCTACATCAAGTGAATCAAACTCAAATTGCCTTTTGCCATTGAGGTTAATCCATTACTGTCTTTCAAAATCGGTTCTTGGATGCTCAGGTAGAGGAATTTCTTATGCCGCTGCTAGATTAAAAAAGCATGACATAGTAAGAAATAAGGTAAAATAGAATGGATTTATCTTCATATAGCTAGTTAAACTTGAAACGTCTTAGGTTTGCTTACACCTGGTAAAAAAACATCTTAAAAATTACAGATTATTAGTTTCCTCAATTTTACTGCTGATAGCGCCTTGCGAATTAAATTTAAAAACAGAAACACTTTTTGATGGAATACTCAACTGAGTTTTTCTTGAGGCTCCATTGAGTTGTATTTCTTCAATATTGGCAAAATCACTCATTTCTCCTTTTGTTCTGTCTGAAAGCAGGAAATGCGTATATTCTCCTTCTACCTCTTCGGGAAAAACTACCTGTACTTCCCTATCCTTATCAAATGAACGGTTTACTATATGTACATAATAGTGGTTCCCATCTTTTGTTACAACCACATCTTGTTCAGCTACCTTTTGAGCAGGTTTGATATTACTCAGCACTAAAGGTTGATTATACATATGGATATTCGCATCATTAACTTCCATCAATTCATTCCCATGATTTCTTGAATACAACCCGGTAACAAGACCAGTAGGATACATCTGTGGTCTTGCCTGTTCGGTAGTATCTACACGAATACCCGTAATTAACCAGCCTGTTCCTACTAACATAGATTGGTTGGCAATTTTTACCTTATCAGAAACGCGCATAATAGCATGCAAATAACTTCCTGCACCAATACCGTAAGCCAAAAGCTGGTTATAAGGTTTAGCACTTTTTGCATCGCCTTGAAACCAACAATTTAAATTCCATTCAGTGATTGCTAAAGGCGAAGACATCGTGTTGAGTAGCTGTTCTTTAATAATGGAAAGTCCTGTATTTTCATCGATTAAAGGAGCAGAAGCTAAGCCTTGCCACACCTCACTTTCTGTGACTGAATCTATACTTATTACTTCATCATTTTTCTTTATTTCTTTTATCCCCCAAGGTGAATAAGTATGAAAAGTATTATAGGCAATTAAATCGCCACATCTTTGCATTACTTCTTTACTTATCTCTTGTACTCCATCGATAATTAGTTCTATGGATGGATCAACTTCTTTCATGGCACGTGCATAAGCTTCTACACAATTTGTATAATGTGCTAAACTTTCTGGGGTACGTTGATTTTTCTTAAACCCTTCAAATAACCAGGTTTCATTACCAATTTGAAAATACTTCACATTAAAAGGTGCTTCATCTCCATTTGTAGACCTTAATTCTGCCCACTTTCCCGATTCATCATTACAATATGACACAAGGTCAGCAGCAAGTTCTTGGGCAGCTACTTCTATGGATAATTTCTTATAAAATGCATCTCCCAAATTCACTACTAAGTGTGGTTCAATAGCTAATTCTTTACAAAGCTTGATATATTCATGCAAACCCATTCTCCCATCAGAAGAAAGTACATCTTTTCTTGAAAGGTCTTTATAATGCAAATTTCTTGGGCGTGACGTATGCTTTTCCGGCATATTGTCGATGAGGTTATACCACGGGTAATAATCTATCGCCGTACCACCCGGAAAACGAAGAATAGGAATTTGCATCCAGTCCATATATTCCTTCACCTCCGGAAAAACGTCTTTTGTTTCCAAACTAATCGCAGCATCACTACCTATTTCACCATTCCATGTAGCTTTTTCAAAAAAGCCACCAAATATACGATCGTCTAATTCATTCAAAACTTTCCCAGTAATAGTATAAGTCGGTAGTTCTACCTCTTTTTTACATCCATATAATAGAATTATAACCGATAATGAAATGAAAACCCTAAGTTGCTGTAAGTACATCTTTGTTTGTCTTTAGTGCCCCAATTAACTGCTTTGAATACTTAAAAATCCAGAATTTCAAAAAAAGCTTTTTTCGGTTGAAAATTAGCATCGAAAAGAAGCGGATAGTCTGTTCTACCATCAACTACATATTTACTTAACCACGTCTTATCATCTGCTACTCCCCAAAAAGTTACACCCGTTATTTTATCTTTTTTCTCTCTGAGCACTTCAAATACCTCTTTATATTTAGCCGCTAATGCTAAAGCCAGGTCTTCAGTATAAGGACGTATTTTTTTAGGTAGCGTGCTTCTATCCATATTATGGTAATAAGGATAGACAGAGATATCCAATTCTGTTATTTGCACATCTACTCCTAGCGAGGCAAAAAGATCAATTGCTTCACTTAAATTTTGCCGGTTTACATCTTCTAGTGTCCAGTGCCCTTGCATGCCTATTCCATGAATGGGTATACCTTTTGCCAATAACGCTTTCACCATTTTATAAACCTTATCCCGTTTTTGAGGATTTATGAGGTCATAATCATTATAGTACAGTTTAACTGAAGGATCTGCTTTATGAGCAAATACAAATGCTTTTTCAATATATTCCGGCCCACATATCTTGAACCAATCGATATCATCTCGATAAAATTTATCTTTATAATCAGAAACAGCTTCGTTTACTACATCCCAAGCATACATCTTCCCTTCATAATGGGTTAGAACATCTTTAATATAATTTTGCATTCTTTTGAATAATTTCTTTTTAGGCAGTACATCCCCTTTAGCATCTCTGTAAAACCAATCATCTGTCTGGTTGTACCAAACAAGTGTATGCCCACGCATCAACATATTATTGCTTTGAGCAAAATCTAACAGATAATCTCCTGCTTCAAAAGTATAATTACCCTTAGATTTGATGGTTCGTTGAGGCTTCATGTCATTCTCAGCAGTAATACTTGCAAAGTGGTGCTTTAATAAAGTAGTATCCTTAGATGATAAGTGTTTTTTACCAACAGCTGCACCAATAGGAAAGTAATCTTTGTATTTCTCTTTAAGTGAAGGAACCTGTCCGTAACTGTTATGACCAATACAAACTATAATTGTGAAAATGTAAATTATTTTTTTCATTACACTGGAAATATTTTTTACCACACCATTAAAATTGAGCATTATGCTAATCTATTAGTTAGATTACGAATGAGCAAAATCTACTCAATAAGCCACTACCAATTTTATCAATGGTCTTGTATTGTTTCACCTTTATTACACTATTTGCAAATTGATTAAATAAAAATGCCTTGTTTTTTGTAATAATCATAGGTGCTAACTTTTCAATTGATAACATGAACAGCTTCTGAAAGTAATAGAATGCAGATGAATAAGCTGCACCATATCTCCTAAGCCAATATGATTTAGCTCCTTTTAAAATATATAATTCTTAGATTCTGAAAAAATGACCATATAGTCACTTTATATCACATTAATTCACTATACTTGTGACTGGTTAGTCACTAAGAGAAATATATGCCTAAAAAAACATTTGAAAACCTTGCTCTTGAAAAGCGTAAAAAATTCATCGATGCCTTTCTCAAAGAGTTCAGCAGCAAAAAATATGATGATGCTTCCGTAACATCAGTTGTAAAAGAATTAGGCATTGCTAAAGGTAGTATATACCAATATTTCAATAATAAATTAGACTTGTTCCTTTTTTTGAAATCGGAATGCGAAAAGGTAAAAATGCAGTATGTGCTTCATGTGAAACGTGAAGACTTCCCTGACTTTTGGACTTACTTTAAAGCACTTTATGAAGAGGGTATCAGATTTGATAAGGAACATCCACTTGAAAGTAACTTCCTTCACAACATGATGCGCCATATCGATTCCCCTACCATCAAGCAATTTCATGATGAATGGTTTGATCAGGTCATAAAAATTTTTAGTGCATTCATTCAGTACGAAGTAGATATTGGACATTTTAGAAATGATATCCCGGTAAAATCTATGGCATTTTTCATTTATTCAATTTCAATAAAAATCGGAGAGTACATGGCCGCCATTCACGGTGTTGATATACAAAAAAATTTAGAAAGTGGCAAACCAGTATTCGGACATAATAAAGGAGAAACTTTATTAAAATCGGTAGATGAAAATATTTTAATCCTTAAACAAGCAATTCAAAAACAAACACCATGATAGAAGTAAATCATCTTACATACACCTATCCTAAAGCACAGCAACCTGTACTTAAAGATTTAACTTTTGAGGTAAATAAAGGAGAAATTTTTGGATTCCTCGGACCTTCCG
>JBCDJE010000243.1:0-6543 GCA_038748185.1 Bacteroidota bacterium | reverse complement strand
GGAGGTGAATATTATTGATTATTGGTAAATAAATAAAATTAGGGCATTTATTATGGAAAATAGTATTGCTATTATCTTCAAAATTTAAAGTAAATGATAAAGGTTTATCGAAATACAAAATGCAGGCCTTATAAATATGCATATTATGTTTTAGTATTTTTAGGCATTTTTAGCGTGCAAGCTTTAAAAGCCCAACGCATTAGTGTGCGACAAGAAAGAGGAGAATATTCTTACAAATCGAAAGATAGTTTTTCGTCTTATGAAATTAAGTACAAAGGAAAAATAACGCTTACGCAAGATGAGAAGGGAATAGCATCAATTTCATCGGGAGGATATTTTAAAGTTAGCAAAACTACTTTTGGTAACAAGCGCGCAATTGTAATAGAAAGTAATTCTAGCGGAGAGTTGGATTATATTTACTATTCAGGGAGAGCAAAAGCCGAATTTTCAGAAGAAGGGAAAGCTTGGTTGGCGGATATTATGCTGGATGTAGTAAGAAAAACAGGTTTAGGAGCAGAAAAAAGAGTGAGTAGGTTATATGATGAGGGAGGTGCAAAAACAGTATTGAATGAAATATCTGAAATTGAAAGTACTTCGGTAAAAACAATTTATTTTGAAAACCTGCTTGCGTTGAGTCGTTTAGCAAACAATGAAATTGGATTAATTGCCGAAAAGATAGGATATAGTATCAGTTCAAGTAGTCAGAAAGGAAAATTATATAGGAAATATGCCAATCGTTTTTTACAAGTAGAAAGTGCTATACCTGCTTTTTTTGAAGGTGTGAGTAGGATTAGTTCAAGTAGTGAGATTGGTAATGTACTGAGAAGTATAATTAAAAATAATAAACTATCTGTTGCTACGCTTACCTTTTTGCTCAAGGCAACAAGAAATATTAGTTCGGGTAGTGAGAGGGGTAGTGTTTTGAGGACGGTAAATGAGAGTTTTGTAAATAACGAAACATTTATTGATGCCTATTTTTCTTCTCTAGACCAGATAAATAGTAGTTCTGAAAAAGGAAATGTGTTAAGAGACTTGTTACAAAAAAATACACTTAACGCAAGCACTATGGAAAAGGTGCTTTCAAGTACTGGGAAAATCAGTTCCAGCTCAGAACAAGGAGCAGTATTGAGAAAAGCTATAGAAAAAGGGATCCATAACGACCAAGAAGTACAAACACAATTTTTTGAGGCAGTAAATCGAATGACTAGTAGTTCTGAAAAAGGTGTGGTACTAAGAAATATGTTAACGCAAACCACCTTGACCAATGAATCTGCTATTTTGTTATTCAATGCTATTAAGTCAATACCTTCTAGTTCTGAGATGGGGAACACGCTTAGAAAAACTTTTCACTTACTAAATAAAAATGACAAAGTAGATGAAGTTTTTTTTAGTACAGTTAAAAAAATTTCCAGTTACTCTGAAAAAGCGAATGTTTTGGTTGCTTTAATTAATGAAAATAATCTTTCAACCAATATAATCATTCAATTACTAGAGGCAAGTCAAAGTATTTCCAGCAGCTCTGAAAAAGCAAGGATTTTAATAAAATTGAGTGATATGATTCCTAATTCGGATAGCGAAGTAAAAGAGGCTTATAAAAGAGCTGCAAAAACGATTAGCTCCGATTCAGAATACAGAAGGGTAATGGAAGCTGTGTATTAAATAAATAAATCGCTATGCAATTTTTTTACAGGGCATTCTTACTGTTCTGCTTATTGGGGAGTTTACTTTATGGTTACGTAGTTTACAGTGAAACCAATAGTTTACCCGACTTTCAGTCTAACTATGCTGAAGTGTTGCTCATGATCTTATTAATCCAACTTACAGGTTGGGCTATATTAGGGGTGAACTTTGTGCTAAATCATATTTTTAGCTGGCAAAAAAATATCTTGCTTCGCTTTGTTGCCGGGGTTTTTCTCGATTCCCTTACAGCCTTCTTTGCTTTTTTCGGATTAATTGCACTTAGCTTGTACCTCAGTGCAGGGCAAGACGAACTCAATTATGTATTGGCAAGTAGGCAGGAATTAATTGTAAAAACAGGAATAGTATTTTTCTTTTCAGCATTCATTTACACAATTATAGATTTTGCCTGGTTTTCTTACAGACAATATGCTATTGTGCAAATCCAGCAAGTAAAGCTTATGAGGAACCAGCTAGAGCTGCAATACGACATGCTCAAAAGCCAATTAAGCCCTCATTATTTGTTTAATAGCCTTAATACTATTTCTGCATTAATTTATAAAGATGCGACCATAGCTGAAGAGTTCATTAGAAATTTTGCACTAACATATCAATATGTTTTAGATACAAATAACAAGAAACTTGTAAAGCTTGAAGCTGAGATTGCTTTTGTAAAGTCATATATTTTTTTACTAAAAGTGCGGTTCGATGAAAGTTTAAAAGTAGTGATTGACTTGCCTACTGAATTATATAACAGCCAGATTCCTCCTTTAACTTTGCAACTACTAATAGAGAATGCAGTAAAACATAATGTAATTACAGAAGGCTCTCCACTTAATATTACCATTACCCACAATGAAAAAGCCGGATTGGTGGTAAGAAACAATAAAACGGCACTACCTGAAAGTACTTCTTCTTTTAAAGTTGGTTTGGTAAATATTAAAAGAAGGTACGGCTATTTTTCTGAGATACCAGTTAAAACAATTAATGATACCTTTTTTACTGTAATATTGCCGGTGTTATACTTAGATATTAAACATAGCAATAAGCAATTGCCGTATGCCTATTTTCTTACACTTTAAAAAAAGAATAATACATAGAAACGTCATATAAGAAGCAACTCTGTATTATAAATTTTACATAATATCAATATGGATAAAAATAACTTTATTAATAACCTGTATTTCAGACTGGTTAGCCCATTAGTTTACGGAGCAATGGTGTATATATTAGTATTGTTATTTAATGATAGAATTACCGAGTTAGCGGCTAATTTTGAGCTTTTTGAACTTATCTTCTGTGTTTTAATTACTTACTTCAATTTTGAAACACTCAGAATTTTCATCATCCTACTTGGCAGATTTTTTAATTTCAAAAAAAATATGAGATGGAAGATGACTTTGCAGATTGTAGTTTCTGCATCTTTATCTATGATGACCACAAGCCTTTTTGTTTCGGCTTATTTTATTTATCTGGTTGGGTTTACCACTTTTAGCAAAGAACTATATCTTTTTAACGGTATATACTTTATAACAAGTCTTCTTTATAATTCGCTTTACATAAGTCTTTTCTACCTTAATAAGCAAAATGAAGCAGTATTACAAAAAGAAGAGAATCTAAGAAAGAATTTAGAATATCGTTTGCAATCATTCAAAAATGAGGTAAATCCTGACCTACTTTATGGATCACTCGAAACGCTTATTTCACTTATTTACAGAGATGTTGACCTAGCAGATGACTTCATTATCAGGTTAGCAGGTTTCTATCGCTATTCGCTTGATAACCGGCAAGACGAACTTATTACGTTGGGTAAAGACATAGAAGCGGGCAAAAACCTTATTGCTTTACTCAACTTTGAAAATGCTCATATTACTTTAAAAGATGAGACTGAGAAAGAATTTCTGGAAGATGAATTAGTGCCGGGAACGATTCCTTTACTTATCCATCATTTAGTAAGAAGCTCGATTATTTCAGCAGTACACCCTATGCAAATTAGGATTTATACAGAGGGAGAACAATATATCTCACTGCAATGTAAGCTTAACGAAAAATTAAAGCCAATTTCAAAACCACTTCGCGAAATTGAAGATTTACAACAGGCATATTCATTTTACACTTCAGAAGCACTTGTAAGGGTAAAAGCTTATAACGAGATTACCATACGTGTGCCTTTGCTAAAGCTTGAAATTGAAGCTATAGCGTAAATATTGACGAATGAAAGTGGTTTATAACAGTTTTAACTCCATTCAAAACTTATTAAAATACAGAAATGTATGAAAGTTCTAATCATTGAAGATGAAAAACCGGCATCAGATAAATTAATTATGTTGTTGAAAAGTAACTTAAATGCTCTGGAAATTGTAGGCGTATTACAAAGCGTAAGACAGTCAGTAAAATGGTTTGAAGAATCCTTTCAAGAATTTGATTTATTATTTTTAGATATCCAATTGGCTGACGGATTGAGTTTTGAAATTTTTAAAAAAGTGAAAATCAATAAACCAATAATATTTACCACTGCTTACAACGAGTATGCTATTGATGCATTTAAGGTCAATAGTATTGATTACTTATTGAAGCCCATAACAGGAAAAGCGCTAAAAGAAAGTCTTGATAAGTTAGAGGTACTAAGAAAGAATTTACCTACTGCAAATGAACCAAAGAAATTAGATGCCTTGCAAGAGGTTTTAGCTACCCTACAAAAAAATTATAAGAAAAGGTTTATGGTAAAATTAGGAGAGCATATTAAAAGTGTTGCCACCGAAAAGATTGCTTTTTTCTATGCTGAAGGTAGAACAGTATTCCTCCTTACTAAACAAGGCAGAAAATTTATTATTGATTATAAGATTGAAGAATTAGTAGATTTACTAGATCCTGCAACTTTTTTTAGATTAAATCGCAGTTTCATAGTAGGCATCCATGCGATTACCGATGTAGTGGTCTTTTCGAACAGTAGGTTAAAAGTTATTACCGATCCCACTTTTACAAAAGAAATGATTGTTAGTAGAGAAAAAGTTAGTGATTTTAAAGATTGGTTTGATGGATTTGGATGAGGCTTTTGTTAGTCAAATAGCTAAATCAATAACAGATACGAGCTAAGTCCTAAAATATAACAATTAATTTATACCTTGTTACTTTTCCATATTTATACCCGCACTTTCTATTTGCTTTCTGTTATTTTTTTGTGAAGCAGTAATCGTGCTTTCTTCTTGTAAAAGCGGTTTTACCCTTGGAAAATACAAAGTGATTTCCTTATTTTTTTCTGCTTCGATGCGATTACCAATAACCCAAGGATTATATTTTTTTATACTATCGGGATGTGTAAAGTTAGCAATGGCAAAAGCATCCAAATCTTCTATAGATTCTATGACTTTATAAGACTTTAAGTTCCTTTCTGGCTGCGCATTGCTTATAATAATGGGTTGTACTTTATATTTTTCTTGTTGGTCAAAAACTTCTTTAAATGCCATAGCTTTAAATACATACCTAGCGGTCTCAGTATTTAATTTTAAATCGTAATACGAGTCGGCTTCTTGCCTTTTAAGCTGTCGCTTTAAACCACTTATTCCCATGTTATAAGATGCAGCGGATAAAGTCCAATTTTTAAAAGTGCGATAAGCTAATTTAAAATAACCAGAAGCAGCATGGGTTGCTTTTATCGGATTGAGCCTTTCATCTACATCGTTATTAACTGTTAGCCCAAGGGTTCTTCCGGTTAGGGTTCTTATTTGCCAAAACCCCGAGGCTCCTTTAACCGAAGTAACATTGGTAAAGGCACTTTCTACGGCTACCAAATACTTTAAGTCGGTAGGCATCTTATTTTGTGCCAGTATTTTTTCAATTTTAGGAAACCACTTATGCGCTCTTTTAATGAGCAAGCGAGTATTTGCTTTGTATTTAAGGTAGTAATCTAATTCCTTTTTAAATCGATCTTGTATATCGGGTTCTAGCAGTGGAATTTCTTCTCCACAGAAAAATATAGGATTAGGATAAAAAACATTACTTCTTTCTGAAGCATATTTTGTATCATAATCCATTGAACTTTTTAGTGAAGTAATGTATTCGTTATCATGTATCGAATAAAAAATCACTCCTAGGAATAACAATAGTAATATGATATACTGAAGTCTATTCAAATAATTAAAAATTTGGTGAAAGCAGGTATTTAGAGTAAAAGTCATCAATAACTTTAATAGCGTCGTCAGCTGTATTAACCAAATTGAAGAGATCCAAGTCTTCAGGGTTTATGTAAGCATATTTTTCTAAAACAGTATCTTTTACCCACTCTAGTAAGCCTGTCCAATATTTTTTCCCTACTAGTACAATGGGGAATTTACCAATCTTTTTAGTTTGTATAAGGGTTAAGGCTTCAAAAATCTCATCGAGTGTACCAAAACCACCAGGCATGCCAATAAAACCTTGTGAGTATTTCACAAACATTACTTTTCTAACAAAGAAGTAATCGAAATTAATTATCTTATCTTGATCTATATATATATTACCTCCTTGTTCGAAAGGTAACTCTATATTAAGACCAACTGATTTTCCACCTTCACTATGTGCCCCTTTATTTCCTGCTTCCATTACTCCAGGACCACCTCCGGTAATTACACCATAACCATGCCTTACAAGTTTTGCAGCAATCTCTTCTGCTACCTGATACACTTGGCTGTCTGCTTTAGCCCTTGCAGAACCAAAAATAGATACACAAGGACCGATTCTTTCAAGTTTTTCGATTCCTTCAACAAATTCCGACATTACTTTAAAGATCACCCAGGAATCAGCGCTTTTAATTTCGTTCCAGTCTCTTTCCTTAAAAGCGTTGATGATTCGTGCTTCCTGTTCTCTAGAAATTTCTTTTTTCTCCAT
>JBCDJE010000242.1:0-6545 GCA_038748185.1 Bacteroidota bacterium | reverse complement strand
CAAAAGATTTAAGTGCTAGCGCTTTTATAATGTTTCTACTTTCTTCTTTAGAGATATTACATTGCTTGTTTTCTGCGCCAATATATCCTGCCCAGTCAGGTAGGATAGGGTACTGGTTTTCAATTAAAAAAGCTCTCCAATCTTTCAAAAAATTAATACTTACAGCATCTGAACTTTTGGTTATTTTTTTTGTGGTAGCCGTAGGAAAAACAAAATGGAGATCAGGGTGTATCATTTTTTCAAACTTCCTGCACGATGGGCAAGCACCACAAGAATCGTTTTCTTGCTTATCAACACAGTTAATATATTGTGCATAAGCTAGTGCTAAAGCCAGCCCGCCTGTTCCTTCCTTACCTAAAAAAAGTTGAGCATGAGCAATATGATTTTTATTAGCAGATTGTATGAGTACTGCTTTTATTTCTTCAAGGCCGGTAATATCTGAAAACTGCAAATCTATTTACTAAAAAGTAGGTGATTTAAAAAAGCAAGCGGTATAAGATTGAGCTTACTACTACAATAATTTAATCATTTCTTCTTGGGTAATTACCTCTTTAAATCCTGCCCGAATCAAGAAGTTTGACATACCTGAAGTGTTTTCATCAACATTCAGCACAGAAAGACGTGGTACTCTTGAAAATGAAGCAACTGTCCTTAATAATTGAGAACCAATGCCTTGCCTTCTGTAACTTCTATCTACAGCTAACTGAGAGATTTTCCCCGATAAAGATTCAAAAATAACAAAGCCAACAACTTTTGCCTGATGAAATGCTTCAATTATCGTTTCATTATCAAAATTTCTCAATACTGATGCTGTTGAATTTTGCCATGTTGGAATAAAATCGTAAAATGTTTCATATAATTTCCAATCAGGCAGCTTGTTTTTTATAATATGTAAAGTTAGACTTATTTGAGCAGGAGGTAGATTTATCTTTTTCTCTGTTTTGTAACAAAGTAATTTACGTGTAGTACAGAATCCGAGTCGTTTGTAAGTTTTAATTGCCGGCTCATTCTCTTGTATTACCTCAAGTATGCATTGCTTAAATCCTTTCTCCTTTAAAATTGGGAAAGCAAATGTATAAAGCTCTGTACTAATGTGTTTTCTTCTGTATAAAGGTATTACGCCCGTACCTCCGTTGTAGGCTGTTTTCTCTCCATTTAGTGTATCTCCTGCTTGTATAATGAATCCAATTATCTTTGCTTCGTTATAAGCCGCAACAGAAATGCTTAAGTCAATACCTATACGTGCCATTCTATCTTTTAATGCTGCAAGTGAGGTGTTAATGTTGACATGGTAATTTGCGAATGATAATTGAAAAGCATTATGTAGTTTATCAATATGTGTCTTAGGAATGGTTCTAAAATTAAAATAATATTTTTTCTCTACATAATTTTCATTCATGTTATAAAATCACTTTCTGTGAGTACCTCTACCTCTATTGTAAATATTTGATTTTAAACTCATTACATTTTTTTTAAATGAGTAGGATCATCTTATAAGTTAATTGGAAAAAAGAGAGGACACGACTATTAAAAAAAGGCTTCTAAAAAAGTTATCTGTTTTTATTTAATACTTCCGTAACTTTACATTAAAATTACTAAAAGTTCCATATCACTCCCAAAATTTATTATGAGCGATAGTATCAAACATGAATGTGGAATAGCTTTCATCAGACTAAGAAAACCACTACAATATTATATTGATAAATACAAAACACCAGCCTACGCCATTAATAAGTTGTATTTGCTTATGCAAAAACAACACAATAGGGGTCAGCATGGAGCAGGGGTTGTAAATCTCAAAATCGATCTTAAACCAGGCAAGAAATTCATATCAAGGTATCGTTCAGCTGAGCAACAGCCAATTATGGATATATTTGGCAAGATCAATAAGAAGCTAGGTAAAGTACTTCAAGATTCTCCTGAAAAATATAGTAATGCCAAGTGGATGAAAAACCATGTTCCTTTTATAGGTGAAGTATATATGGGGCATCTTCGGTATGCAACGCATGGGAAGAAAGGGAGTGAGTACTGCCACCCTATGATTCGGAGAAACAGTTGGAAGAGTAGAAACCTGATTATGGCAGGTAATTTTAATATGACCAACGTAGACACGCTTTTTGATAACCTTGTAGAGCTAGGGCAGCATCCAATTGAGAAAATAGATACAGTAACGGTGCTTGAAAAAATTGGTCATTTTCTCGATGAAGAAAACCAAGAATTATTCAGAAAATATAGAGACCTTGGTTTTTCTAATCAGGAAATAACAGATAAAATTTCTGAAGAACTTAACATTCAGAATATTCTTATTCGCTCATGCAAAGACTTTGATGGAGGATATGCTATGGTGGGGCTTACCGGGTTTGGTGCTGCATTTATTGCAAGAGATCCGGCAGGTATCAGACCAGCTTACTATTACGCCAACGATGAAATAATTGTAGCTGCTTCGGAAAAACCTGCTATAAAAACCACATTTAATGCAGAGTATGACCAAATAAAAGAAATAGAGCCGGGCAGTGCACTTATTGTAAATAAAAACGGCGATTACGAAGAGCAGGCTTTTATCAAAAAACTCCCTAAAAAATCGTGTAGTTTTGAGCGTATCTATTTTTCTCGCGGCTCTGATCCCATGATCTATAAAGAGCGGAAAAACCTTGGTGAGTTACTTTGTCCTCAAATTCTTGAAACGATTAACTACGATTTAGAAAACGCAGTATTCTCATATATCCCAAATACAGCTGAAACCTCATTTCTTGGAATGATGTCGGGTTTGGAAAAATATTTAATGAAAGAAAGGATTAAGGCTATTGAAAATGGGACTAATGGCAGAGATTTAGAGAAAATTCTTTCATTTTCACCAAGGGTTGAAAAACTGGTAATTAAAGATGTAAAGCTAAGGACTTTTATTTCAGAAGATGAAGGGAGAGATGATCTAGTAGCCCATGTTTACGATACTACCTATGAGATGATTCGCAAAAAGGTAGATACCATAGTAGTAATTGATGATTCTATTGTAAGAGGCACCACACTTGAAAAAAGTATCATCAATATGTTGGACAGGCTAGAGCCCAAACGAATTATTGTGGTTTCCTCAGCTCCACAAATTCGTTATCCTGATTGCTATGGAATTGATATGTCGAGAATGCAGGAGTTTGTGGCTTTTAGGGCGGTAATCAACTTGCTAAAAAAAGTAGGAAAAAAAGAGCTTATTCAAGAAGTATATGATAAATGCATACAGTCATCGAAGCATGGTAGCTTAGAAATTGTAAACCATGTCAAAGAAATTTACGCTCCTTTTACCGATGAGGAAATTTCGGAGGAGATTGCCTCGATGATTAAATTGAAGCATATAAAAGCTAATATCTCAGTTATTTACCAAAAAGTAGATAATCTACACAAGGCATGTCCCCATCACTTAGGAGATTGGTATTTTACTGGCAATTATCCTACAGCCGGTGGCAATAAAGTAGTTAACCGTAGTTTCATGAACTATGTGGAAGGAAATGCCTCACGTGCTTATTAATCATTTAGAGATTAGCCTTTTATGATTTGCTTGTATAGTTGTTGCTTTCTGTTTATCATAATTTTATCCTGTAAACCAGATAAAGCGAAGAAGCAAGTTACAGATAATGTAGTACCCGAGCTTATCTCTGCATCGGGTTTTCCTAAAAACTGGATAGGTTGCTGGAAGGGGAATATAAAAATTGACAACCTAGAAAAAGATACTGTTATCCAAATTCCTATGTCTCTTAATATTTCAACAACTGAACGGAGTGGTAAATGGAATTGGCAACTAGTCTATAACGATTCGCCAAGAGATTATGAGCTTATAGCTTTTGATACACCGAATGGTCATTTTAAGCTCGATGAAAAAAATACGATCGTGTTAGATCAGCAACTATTTGACAATGTTTTTATAAGTAGATACGATGTTGCCGGAAATCTACTCATGGTGACCAATCGCCTGATAGGTAAAGAAATGCTATTCGAAGTAATATTTAGCAGAAGTGATACGGTAAATACTTCAGGCGGAAAAGGGGAAGTACCTTTAGTAAAGTCATATCCTATTTCAGTTTACCAGCGGGCTGTTTTGAACAAGGAATAAAAAAACACCCACGCAATATTTGCCTAGGTGTTCACCCTAAAAATCATTTTTCTTAATCCAATAAACTCTCCTCCGTCATTTCTTTAGGTTTTTCAATGCCTATTAATTCGAGTACAGTGGGTGCAATATTTCCAAGCTTACCATTTTTCAAGCCCCCATTGTAATCTTTATCTACCAAGATGCAAGGAACTAAATTCAGGGTATGAGCAGTATGTGGCGAACCATCGGGATTTCGCATAATATCAGAATTACCATGATCAGCAATCACAATGGTGCTATAGTCATTTTCCAATGCTACTTCAATTACCGACTTTGCACAACTATCGACTGTTTCACAAGCTTTTACAGCAGCTTCAAAAACCCCGGTGTGCCCCACCATATCAGGGTTCGCAAAGTTGAGACAGACGAAGTCTACTTCTTTCTTCTGCAATTCAGGAATGATCTTGTCTCTTATATCACCTGCACTCATCTCAGGCTGTAAATCATAGGTAGCTACTTTAGGCGAAGGACACATCAAGCGGCTTTCTCCTTCAAATGGGTCTTCTCTACCGCCTGAAAAGAAGAAAGTAACATGCGGATATTTCTCAGTTTCAGCAATTCTTATCTGCTTTTTTCCTTCTTTTTCTAAAATTTCACCCAGTGTTTTTTCTATATTTTTATTTTCGAATAGGATTGAAATTTTTTTAAATGTTTCATCGTACTCGGTCATGGTGATGTAATGTAGATCGAGCGCTTTCATTTCTTGTTGGGGGAAATCTTCTTGAGAAAGCGCAACAGTAATCTGTCTGCCCCTGTCCGTTCTAAAATTAAAACAGATTACAACATCTCCTTCTTGGATTTTAGTAATAGGCTCACCAAGATCATCAATTCCTACAAGTGGTTTTATAAACTCATCTGTTACTCCATCGTCATAGGAAGCCTGAATTTCATCACTAAAATTGATAGTTGGTTTTCCCTTACCTTTTACCATAGCATCATAAGCCAATTTTACCCTTTCCCACCGCTTGTCTCTATCCATAGCATAATACCTTCCGGTAACACTGGCGATTTGTCCAGTCGTTTGTTTCATGTGTGCCGCAAGTTCTTCTATAAATCCGAGTCCACTATTTGGTGAGCAATCTCTTCCATCGGTAAAAGCATGTACAAATACTTGTTCCAACCCAAAATCGTTAGCAGCAGAAAGCAAACCTTTGAGGTGGTTAATATGAGAGTGCACACCACCATCAGATACTAAACCGATAAGGTGTACCTTTCTGGCATCTTCCTGCGCATATCTAAAAGCCGCTTGCAAGGTTTGATTTTGAGAAAGACTTCCATCTTTTACCGCTATGTTAATCCTTTCCAACATTTGGTAAACCACTCTTCCTGCACCAATATTCATGTGCCCAACTTCTGAGTTGCCCATTTGCCCATCGGGTAAGCCAACAGCTTTTCCACTAGCTTCTAAGGTGCTATGGGCGTACTTTTTATAAAGGCTATCTACAAAGGGTGTATTTGCTTTGTCAACAGCTGAAACCTCAGGGTCTTTGGCGATACCCCATCCATCTAAAATCATTAATAATACTTTCTTCTCCATGAGACAAATTTAATCAGGATCAACTTTTTTGAAAGTGATCTTTAGTTTTATTTCCCCGAATTCATCAATACTTAACTTTGGTAAGTGTGAGCCAACTGTTTTAGCTTTTAATACATGAAATGCTTCTAATCAGAAACCAGCTGTTTTACTTGTTGCCAAACCTGATCTTTTGGCAATGGAGCTGTTAATGTTAAGGGTTCTTTCCTTATAGGATGTGTAAATACTAATTTATGAGCATGTAAATGAATATTACCGTCTTTATTTTTGTTGGGAAACCCATATTTTACATCGCCTTTGATAGGGCAGCCCATTTTTGCTAATTGAGCACGTATTTGGTGCGGTCTTCCGGAGCCGGGTTTTACCTCTAACAAATACTGCTGACTCACTTTTCCTGTAAGCTTATAAGCCAAATCGGAAATCTTGCTGTTTTTTACTTCTCTTTCATGTGCATGGGTGAAGTTCTTCCTTGTGTCTTTTACTAACCAATGGATTAACCTTCCTTCTTCCTGCTCAGGTCGATTTTCTACAAGGGCATAATAGGTTTTACTAATTTTTTTTTCTTGAAATAATTTTGTCATTCTTTCAAGCCCTTTAGAAGTACGCGCTAAAATCACCAGCCCACTTACGGGTCTATCGATGCGATGTACCACGCCGCAAAATACATTACCCGGTTTTTTATATTTTATGCGTATATATTCTCTCACAAGCTCAGAAAGTGGTTCATCGCCGGTTTTATCGCCTTGTACTAAAATACCACTTGCTTTATTAACTACTATGATGTGATTATCTTCGTAAATAACATCAAATGCTTTCATCATTTTTTATTGCTTAACTCTTAGGTTGATTGATGAACCAACATTAAATTTT
>JBCDJE010000241.1:0-6547 GCA_038748185.1 Bacteroidota bacterium | reverse complement strand
TGGTCAAGTACTTATTAAGTAATTGGACAACTAGAACTGAGCAATTAAAAATCAATGAGTTATTGAATGTCAATTTGTTTTTACTAAAAACTGGATACGACCAGCTACTAACTTGATTTAAGGCTTTACAATTATCTATTCAGAAAGATTATACTAACAATTTTAGTTTTTCTCTTTCCAACCAATGATACCAACCCTCCATGCCTTCTTCGGTTTTTGTTGAAAGCCTTAGTATTTCCATATTCGGGTTCACCCGATGGAGATAATCTTCAGCTTCTGTTATGTCAAAATCGAGATAAGGAAGTAAATCAATTTTGTTAATGAGGCAGACATCAGCGCTGCAAAATATATCAGGATATTTTAAAGGTTTGTCTTCCCCCTCAGTTACACTCATGATTACTGCTCTTTTGTGTTCCCCTAAATCAAACATAGCGGGGCATACCAAGTTACCTACATTTTCTATTATCAAAAAAGCATCATTCTCAAGTTGAAGTTCATGTAAAGCGCGGTGTACCATATTGGCATCTAAATGGCACCCTTTTCCCGTGTTTACCTGGAAAGCTTTAGCTCCACTTTTTTCTATTCTTTCAGCATCACGACAACTTTGTTGGTCGCCCTCAACCACATAGAACCGATACTGATTATTGGTATTTTTAATGGTCTTTTCTAATAAAGTAGTTTTACCTGAACCTGGAGAACTCAACAGATTAATGGCTTTAATATTTCTGGCTTCGAAAAAGCCTCTATTGCGCTCAGCAATTAATTGATTTTTATGTAAAACGTCTTTTTCTAGCAACACTAGCTTTTCTTGATCATTATCAAGATGATCATTTTCATGACGATGATGTTTATGGTCATGTTCACCACAACCGCAAGTAGCACACATAGTTGTTTATTTTATAATGATGGATTTAATCATGAATGTTCTTCCTTTTAACCACTCACTATCAAAGCTGCCACATTCCGGACAGGCATCGTATATAATTTCAGGGTAATAGTGTTGCTGGCAGTTTCTACAAAGGGCTTGTGCCTTTGGAGTAATAATTTCTTTTTTTGCATGATGCAATACCGTATTTTCTACTCCACAAGACCACACAAATTCAAATGCATCCCTTTCAACTCCTGAAAGTGTACCCATTTCCAGTACAATTTTTTGTATGGTTTTACCACCATGTTGCCGTACTGTTTCCTCACAGGTTTCAACAATACTATTTACCAATGAGAGTTCGTGCATGTGCTCATTTTTATAGCTTTAATTTAAAAGAATATCTGGTCTTTTTATATGATAAAATAAATGGGCTTTGATGATGGGCATCATATATTTTTCTCTTAAAATCAACTAGCTTTTAGCAACTGAAAAAGCACCCTTTTTAGCCTTAACCAATTAAGCATTTCATCATGAAAGAAATTGTGCTTTCTAAAATATTGTGGAAGTATGAAACCAACCACGCCAATCTGTTGGATATACTTATTGACGTTCAAGAAAAGGAGGGTTATGTAAGTGAAAAGGCTATTACTGAAATAGCTAATCACCTTCATCTTTCAGAGGCTGATGTTTCCCAAACCCTAACTTTTTACCATTTTCTTTCTGAAAAACCAAGGGGTAAATATGTAATTTATCTCAACAATTCATCCGTTTCCATTATGATGGGTGCAGCAAAGGTAAAAGCTGCTTTTGAACAAGAGGTAGGATGTAAATTTGGAGAAGTAAGTAAAGATGGTAAAATAGGTTTATTTAAAACGGCTTGTATTGGGATGAACGATCAGGAGCCGGCTGCACTTATTAATGGCAAAGTATTTACAAGGTTGACCCCTTTCAGAGTAAGAGAAATTGTGAAAGGGTTAAAAAACAACCAACCACTTGCTTCACTGTATGTAGAAAGCTTTGGAGACGGGAAAAACCAGCATCCGCTTGTTCAGGCGATGGTTTGTAATAACATTATGAGAAAAGGGCCTGTTTTGGCAGACGATTATGAAGTTGGGAATGCGTTAAGAAAATGTATAGAGAATGGGGAAAAGTGGATTATTGAAGAAATGAAAGGTGCTAATTTAAGAGGTAGGGGTGGAGCAGGTTTTCCTACTGGATTTAAATGGGAAGCATGCCGAAACATTGATTCAAATGAGAAGTATATTTTTTGTAATGCCGATGAAGGTGAGCCGGGCACTTTCAAAGACCGAGTGATCCTCACAGAAAAGCCTGATTTGCTCTTAGAAGGCATGGCGATTGCTGCTAGAGCCGTTGGTGCTACAAAAGGGATTATTTACCTTCGATTCGAGTACAAATACCTGCAGAAATATTTAGAGGAAATTATCAAATCTCAGAAAAAAGCAGGCTTTTTAGGTAAAAACATTTTGGGTATAAAAGGTTTTGATTTTGAGGTACGTATCCAATTTGGAGCTGGTGCTTATGTATGTGGAGAAGAATCGGCACTAATTGAATCGGCTGAAGGTAAAAGAGGGGAACCTCGAGAACGTCCTCCATTCCCGGTAGAGAAAGGTTTTTTGGATAAACCTACTATTGTTAACAATGTGGAAACCTTATGCTCTGCTGTAAAAATTATTTGGAAAGGTGCTAAATGGTACAAGCGTTTAGGTACACCCGATTCAACTGGCACCAAAGTATTAAGTATTTCGGGGGATTGTAAATATCCAGGTATTTATGAAATAGAATGGGGTTTCAATGTACATCGAATATTAGAAATGGCAGGTGCAGATGAAGACGAGGTTTTAGCAGTGCAGGTGGGGGGACCTTCCGGATCATGTATAAGCCGTAAAGATTTTAATAGAACGTTAGATTATATCGATCTGGCAACTGGAGGTTCTTTTATAATTATCGGTAAGCAAAGAGATTTGCTCAAAGATGTTATTTTGAATTTTACAGAATTCTTTGAGGAGGAATCTTGTGGTTCATGTACTCCCTGCCGTGTGGGTACTTTGATGTTAAAAAACAAACTCCAACAAATTATTCAGGGGAATGGAACTTCCAAAGATCTAGACGATTTAAAAAATTGGGCACAACCTTTAAAAAGTTGCCGCTGTGGTTTGGGACAAACAGCTGCTAATCCAATTCTGACAAGCCTTAAAAACTTTCCGGGATTATATCAAATAAATCTCAAAAAAGAAGAAAAGAACAATGCTGGATTTTCCTTACAAGAAGCGCTTAGGGAAGACAGAGATATGAAAATGAAATTCAATAAAGAAAAGACAGGCTATCAACATGCTGCAAAATAGACATCAGCTCTGTTTATGATGAGGAGTTTATATGTGTACATAATTGTATTGTTTGAGAATTTACCTCAATTAATTACTGATACCTAATTTGATATGAAAAAGCGGATCCAGTTTAAAATTGATGGGAAAGTATGTGAAACTACTGAAGGCACACTACTATTAAAAGCCGCAGAAGAAAATGGAGTGTATATTCCCAGACTCTGCCATGTAGAAGGACTTACTCCTCGTGGTGCTTGTAGAGTTTGCACTGTAAAACTCGGCAGACAGTTTAATACCGCCTGTACTATGCCTGTTACTAAAGGTATGGAAATAAATAACCATTCTGAAGAGTTAGAAGATTTGCGTAAAAGTATTTTAGAGATGATGTTTGCAGAAGGAAACCATATTTGTCCAAGTTGTGAAAAAAGTGGTAATTGTGAACTGCAAGCTTTGGCACGTATGTATGGGATTACTGTTCCGAGGTATCCTTTTCTATTTCCTGATAGGGATATTGAAGCTACCCATCCTAAATTGCTTAAAGACCACAATCGTTGTATTTTATGCAAGCGATGTATCAGACTTATAAAAGATGAGGAAGGAAAGCGATTGTTTGCTTTTAGCAAAAGAGGTTCTCGTTTGTCAATTAAAATAGATACCCACATTGCTGCTAAGATGTCAGACGAACTGGCTGTACAAGCGGTAAATTGTTGTCCTGTAGGGGCACTTCTCCCAAGGAAAGGAGCATTTCAATGCCCGATTGGTAAGCGCGTGTACGATAAAAGTCATATTGATTCTTTGTAGATCACCCATTTAAATTCAATAGTGATGAGTGAAAAAAAGAAAAAAGCAAAGATTGCAACGGTTTCACTGGCAGGTTGTTTTGGTTGCCATATGTCATTACTTGATATTGATGAGGCTTTACTTGATTTGGTTGAATTAGTGGAATTTCAAAAATCTCCTATCAATGATTATAAAACATTAAATACAACTTGTGATATCGGCTTGATAGAAGGTGGCTGTTGTAATGTGTATAATATCGAAGAATTGAAAAGATTTCGAAAGCAATGCGAAATTCTAATTTCTGTTGGTCAATGTGCTATAATGGGAGGTATCCCTTCTATGCGAAATGCAATACCACTTGAAGAATGTTTTCGCGAAGCCTACCTGGTAGGTCCTTCAGTTTACAACCCAGAAAATATTATCCCTACTGATAAAGAGCTTCCAGCATTGCTCAATAAAGTTTATCCATGCCACGAGGTAGTAAAGATTGATTATTTTTTACCGGGTTGCCCACCAGAGGCACTACTTTTTAAAGAGGTATTACTTGCGCTGCTTGAAGGTCGCACAGCAACTATACCACGTGAATTCTTGCATTATGACTGATTGGAAATATTTATAAACTTATGTAATGAACGAGACGATTACTATATCTCCGCTTACCCGAGTTGAAGGACATGGAAAAGTGACCATTCATCTAAATGATGCTGGTAAGATTGAAGAAAGCCGCTTACATATTGTAGAGTTTCGCGGTTTTGAAAGGTTTATACAAGGCAGACCATATTGGGAAATGCCTATAGTGGTTCAACGCCTCTGTGGTATTTGTCCTGTAAGTCATCACTTAGCTGCTGCCAAATCGTTAGACATGTTTCTAGGACTTAAACAGGAAGATATTCCAGTTACAGCCATAAAAATGCGTAGGTTAATGCATTATGGGCAAATGTTACAATCTCATGCGCTGCATTTCTTCCATTTAGCCTCACCTGATCTTCTTTTTGGTATTGAAGCCGACCCGGCAATTAGAAATATTATAGGAGTAGCCCGACAATTTCCTGAACTGGCTAAAAAAGGCATCTTACTTAGGAAGTATGGGCAGGAGATCATTAGACATACTGCTGGAAAAAGAATTCATGGCACAGGAGCAATACCTGGCGGTATAAATAAGCACCTGACTCTTGAAGAAAGAGCCTCTTTATTGAGTAAGGAAAATGATATGCATATTGAAACAATCATTAATTGGGCAGAGGAAGCTTTGGCTTTTTTTAGAGATTATCATCAAAAGAATAAAGATTTTATTGACTCTTTCTCAGTATTTCCTTCATCTTACATGAGTTTAGTAGGAAAAAATGGTGCTTTAGAATTTTACCATGGCAATCTTAGAGTAGTTGATAGTACCAGACATAAAATTCTCAATGATGTAGATTACTGTGATTACCTCGACTTTATCCGTGAAAATGTAAAATCCTGGTCTTATATGAAATTTCCTTTTTTAATAGAAAAAGGAGTGAAGAAAGGCTGGTATAGGGTAGGACCTCTAGCAAGATTAAATTGTGCCGATTTTATTCCTTCACCCAAAGCCCAAGAAGCATTCGAAGCTTTTAAGGCATACACACATGGCTTACCAAATCATATGACTATGCATACCCATTGGGCGCGATTAATAGAATTATTGCATGCTGCAGAGGTAATTCAAGAATTACTCAACGATCCTGATTTGCAAGGAGATGTTCTACAGGCAAAAGGAACGAAGGGCGAGATAGGGATTGGAGTGATTGAAGCACCCAGAGGTACTTTGATTCATCACTACCGCATTGGGAAAGACGATCTGGTAAAAATGGCAAACTTGATTGTATCCACTACGCATAATAATGAGGCAATAAATCGCTCTATCAATCAGGTGGCTAAGAAATATATGGAAGGGAAACAGCATATTACTGAAGGAATGATGAATGCTGTAGAAGTAGCGGTGAGGGCTTATGATCCTTGTTTGAGTTGTGCTACTCATGCATTAGGACAAATGCCTTTGCAAGTAAGGTTATTAAACCCAAATGGCAAACTAATAGATGAAAAATACAAATAATCTTATCGAAATAGATTTACTACCTAAAGTTGATTTAAGTAATAAAAAAGTCTTGCTATATGGTATTGGCAATCCTCTGCGTGGCGATGATCGCTTAGGACTTTTACTGGCAGAGCTAATAGCAAGCTTTAGCCAAATTCGAAATATTAATCTGGCTTCATTAACTGTAGAAATGAATTACCAACTTAATGTGGAAGATGCTGCCCTGATATCTGATTTCGATGTGGTAATAGTTACTGATGCTTCAAAAGCAGATATCGATGATTTTTTACTGGAAAAAGTGAGATCTGATCCAGTTGGTTTTAGCATGCATGCATTTACCCCAGGAATGTTATTACAGCTTTGTAATGAAACGTTTAATCAAAGCCCTGAAATGTATCAACTTCATATAAAAGGATATAAATGGAATTATTCGGAAAAGGTTAGTAGAAAAGGGAAAAAAAACTTGGAAGCTGCATTTTTATTTTTAGAAGAGATTTT
>JBCDJE010000240.1:0-6561 GCA_038748185.1 Bacteroidota bacterium | reverse complement strand
TTTATCTGCAGCTTTTGGAATGATATCTTCTTTCTGTAAAAGTTTTAATAGATCTGCGATTGTTTGTAACAAACCATTTGGTCCTGTTTCCATAGGCCCCATTCTATCTTGTATAAATGCAGAAATTTTTATTTGTTATAGCACCCGCAATTATTTTTACAGCCGTATTCTCCGGGTTTGCGGTAGTTCCTTTTACACCCGATTTATTAGGATCTTCTTCTGCTATGGGTATATTTTTCTTGTTAGCTATTGTTTCACTTGATGTATTAGGCGTATTACTAGCTGGTTGGGGATCGAATAATAAGTTCGGATTATACGGTTCTATGCGCGCAGTAGCACAAATCGTTTCTTATGAAATACCTTTAAGCTTGTCAGCACTTTGTGTAATTATTACATGTAGCACTTTAAACTTGCAAGAAATGTGTTTCCAACAAGGCACATTAATTTCTTCAACTTACAGCGAATCGATCGTTGATACAACTCACAATCAAAATTATCTATTAGGCTTGAAAGCAACTGGCATAAATCTTACAACAACAGGAGGATTTTTAACTTGGAATATTTTCCGCTCACCAATACTCATCATTGCTTTTGTTGTATTCTTCATTTCATCATTGGCTGAGGCTAATAGAGCACCTTTTGACCTCCCGGAAGCAGAGTCTGAGTTAATTGGTGGATATCATACGGAGTATTCCGGTTTTCGATGGGCAATGTTCATGCTTTCGGAATATGGCATGATGCTTTTATCTAGCTTTCTAGCCGCCATACTCTTCTTTGGGGGTTGGAATACTCCCTTGCCTAATATTGATACTTTAAAATTAGCAGATTGGACCAGTGGCACTCCGGGTACCTTTGCAGCCAACGCTTGGGGTGTGTTTTGGATGTTAAGCAAAGTATTCGGTTTAATATTTTTACAGATTTGGGCAAGGTGGACTTACCCAAGATTACGTGTAGATCAACTTATGTCACTTTGTTGGAAGTACCTACTACCACTTTCTTTAATTTTAGTCCTCATCAGTAGTATTTGGAAAATTTTTATGATTTAATTTTTACTACGTAAATAGATTACGTACTGTGCTTTCATATTTGTATAGTATTCAAAACAAATAAGAAAGTCATGAAAATTTTATTCAGTTTCCCAGTTTTACTTTTATTGTTAGGTATTAGCTTCACACGTATGGAAAATACCTATAATCTGCATACAGAAGCTGAAACTATGGATCTGATCAACTCTATATTCAGTTTAATTCTTATTGGTGCTATTTTATTAAAAGCTATTTTCTCTGGAAAGAAAAACTCTCAGGAAAAAGAGAAAGAAGAAAATAAAAAGTCGCTTCCTTTTAATGAACTTGAGACTAATATCATTGGTAAAGCAGAAGATGGCTCTAAGTTTTACCTAGTAAAAATGTCCAACTCTAAAGAATTAGCTTAATAGTAATATAAACCACTTGTGTTTCATTTCAACCAACTAACTACATTAACTTACCCTTAAAAAAAGGCTTATAAAAGCCTTTTTTACTTTAATATTTTGTAAAATAAAGATTTCAAATTCTTTAAAGGTTTATAGAAATATCTTATCTGTACAACTTCAGAATACTTAAAGTGAAAAATAGAAATTTGTAATTGACGTTCACAAAAACAGCTAGTTGTCCTTGATGCAATAAATTTTTTACACCTAGTATTTATAGTAGAATTTGCATACTCTCATCATCAAAAATCATATCTAAGATTGCTTTAATTTGAGTTAACAATATAGATCTCATTTTATACAATTCACACCTATTTTTAAACAACTCACAATATAACCATCCACTCAAATATTTTTGAAAAGGTTTAGATGAAAGTTTTTATAGAAAAATTTTTTAAACCTTTTTGCCATGAAAAAGAGAATACTTGAAACTATTAAATGGATCTTGTTAGTCTTGGCTGTTCCACTCATTCTGACACAAACAACACAAGCACAAACTGAGAAAAATATTGTTCAAATTGCTTCTGCTAATCCTGACTTCAGTATCCTTGTAGAAGCTGTTGTCAAAGCTGAATTAATCGATGCACTCTCTGGAGAAGAAGACCTCACTGTATTCGCACCTACCAATGCTGCCTTTCAAAAACTATTCGCTGTTTTAGGAGTACATGGTATCGACGAACTCGCTAAAGAAGATTTAACACCCATATTACTGTATCATGTTTTAGCAGGAAAAATCTTATCTACTGATCTTTCTGATGGTCAAATTGCTACAACCCTTAATGGAAGTAATTTTAAAGTAGGCATAAGTGAAGCTGGTGTTACTATTAATGAAAGCAATGTAGTGGCTACTGATGTTGAAGCCTCCAACGGAGTGATACATGTCATCGATATGGTATTAAGCCCTCCTATGAACATCGTAGAAATCGCTTCTGCTAACTCTGACTTCAGTATCCTTGTAGAAGCTGTTGTCAAAGCTGAATTAGTCGATGCACTCTCTGGAGAAGAAGACCTAACCGTTTTTGCACCTACCAATGCGGCTTTTGAAAAACTATTCGCTGCCTTAGGAGTACATGGTATCGACGAACTCGCTAAAGAAGATTTAACACCCATATTACTATATCATGTCCTAGGAGGTACTACCTATGCTGCAGACCTAACCGATGGTTTAATCACTTCTACTCTCAATGGTAGTGATGTGAAATTCTCTATCACTCAGGAAGGTGCTAAAATCAATGATTCCAACATCATTGCTACTGATATCATCGCTTCGAATGGTGCTATACATGTCATCGACATGGTATTAAGCCCTCCTATGAACATCGTAGAAATTGCTTCTGCTAACCCTGACTTCAGTATCCTTGTAGAAGCTGTTGTCAAAGCTGAATTAGTCGATGCTCTTACTGGTGAGGAAGACCTAACCGTTTTTGCGCCTACCAATGCTGCCTTTCAAAAACTATTCGCTGCCTTAGGAGTACATGGTATCGACGAACTCGCTAAAGAAGATTTAACACCTATCTTACTGTATCATGTCTTAGGGGGTGTTACATATTCATCAGCCCTTAGTGATGAGTTTTCAGCTACTACGCTGAACGGCAGATTGGTTACTTTTACAGTAAATGAAGAAGGCATTAAAGTAAATGAGTCAACCATTGACCCAGCTGATATTATCGCAAGTAATGGCGTAATTCATGTAATTGACCAAGTATTACTACCACCGAACGATGCCGTTGTAAGTTTTACATTAGTAGATGCAGAAACCAATGAAGATTTATTCGAGATAACAGAAGGAATGGTAATCGATTTGGCTGAAATAGGTGATAAAAGACTAAATATAAGAGCTAATGTTAGTCCTGAAAGAGTAGGAAGTGTAAAGTTTGGGCTTAACGGCAGAAAAAGATTCAGAGTAGAAAATATATTTCCATATGCTTTATTTAGCGACATAAGGGGTAACTACTTTAATTGGAGACCTAGAATAGGAGATTACGCTCTTACAGCGACGCCTTATACTAGAAGATTGGCCAGAGGAGAAGCTGGAACAGCTCTTACAGTTAATTTCAGTATTATTAGCTCTGCAGGTGTATCAGGTTTTACATTAGTAGACGCTATTACCGATGAAGACATCATGCCTATTTCTGACGGAGATGTAATACAACTTACTACGTTAATTAATATTAGAGCAGATCTCAATATTAATAGTGATAATATTCGTAGGGTAAAATTTGCTTTAAATGATAATGAAAATCATCGGATAGAAAGGGTATTCCCTTACGCATTATTTGGTGATAGAAGAGGTGATTACTCCGAATGGCAACCAGCACCTGGTATGTATACCATTACTGCTACACCTATATTAAGAAATGGTAGTGAAGCAGCTTCACTAACTATTAAAATAGAAATTGTTGATAATGCCGTAAATGAAACTGCCCAAAGAAAGGTTCTAAATGGTACACCTTCTAGTAAAATCAACTTCTATCCTAATCCAACCATTCAGAATTTGAATTTAGAAATGCGAGCAAATGCCGAAGATCAGGTAAAAGTAATGGTACTTGATTTAAACGGTAGGGTTTTCATTAATGAGGATTTCAACGCTCAAAATTCTATGTATTACTATCAATTAAATGTAAGCGCCCTACAAAGAGGTGTTTACATTTTAAGTGTAGAATCTAATTCTCAAGCCAAGCAAGTATTTAGGTTCATTAAAGACTAACTTTCAACCATTATGAACATAAATAGGAGTTCGGTATAGCCGGGCTTCTATTTTTTTTGAAAAATTGATAGATTAATTATGAAAGGAATAATGCCCTAATTTACATAAAATGAATCCGCATTAATTGCATCAAACTTTAATTTTCTTAAGACTTTCCCCTATAGTAAATCATTCGTGATAATGTTTTAATGAGGACCTCAATGATATATGGGAGGTTGAAAGATTAAGCAATGCATCTATAGAGGTCAAAATATTTGATCTCTGGGGAGTTGAAGTTTTCCAAACTAAAAATTACAGTATCCCATGGAAAGGCACATTTAGTGAACCTTAGGGTAGGTTACCGACAATAATGGACGGGTATTGAAGGAGCACCATCTACCGCATACCTTACATTCAGTCTCCAATTGATGCTATTTTTAGTAAAAATCATACCTTCTGAGAAGGAGTCTTTTGACTTGCCCCTAAAAGGGGCTTTTTATGACCATTGCTAAAAATTAAGCTTATGTTGATTACTCTCGCTTATTCGTTCTTCTTTCACTTAATTCTTAACATATTTTCTCGGTATTTCTTCATCTAATCCTACAATACTTACCAAATAACCTCTAGCCCAAAAATGATTGCATATCCTTTATATTTATTCTATAATATCAATATTAGAAAAATACTACTTTTGGCTAGAGCTAGGGTGGAGTTTCTTGGAGAATTAGCCAAGAGATGATTTTTTCAGCCGCTTTGCACTCAGCTTACACTTAGACTTTTCCTATAGGTTATGTTGGAGAGATATCTGCTTATAGCCAAGGTAATCATGAATTAAGTATTGGATTTCGGTTTCTCAATCACAAAAATATTTTTTGCCCTCAACACTTCTGATAACCGTTCCTGTAAATTTCAATAATTCCCACAAAACTTTTGTAACGTTATCAATTAATTGAAGTATTTCTTAATAAGAAATATGCAACTTCTTGTGAGACGTTCAGTCTTTTTAGAAGAAATTTTATTTTTTCAACCAGTATTTTCATCCAAATAACTCAGATTTTTCAGCTAATTATTGCTATATATTTTTTATAAACCCTAATTATGTTCAAACACTACCTACTGCTAGCACTGAGAAACTTTAAGCGTTTCAAAAATTCTTTATTCATCAATCTTACAGGGCTCTCTACCGGACTTGCCTGTACCATGCTTATCTTTCTTTGGGTAAATGATGAACTCAATATGGATTCCTTCCATAAAAAAGATGCCCGCTTATATCAAGTAATGGAGCACCAAAAATATTCTGATGAGATCATGACAACCACTTCTACTCCAGGAGTACTTGCGGAAACGTTAAAAGAGGAAATCCCTGAGGTGGAGTTTGCAGCCACAACTACATGGGTTGAAAGCAATACGCTTACTTTCGGGGAAAATAACATTAAAGCCAAAGGCTATCACGTGGGTGCTGATTACTTCAATATTTTCTCCTATGGACTGATTCAAGGTGATCCTACCCAAGTTTTAGCCGATAAAAGTTCTATAGTTATTTCAGAAGATTTAGCGAATAAACTTTTTGGAACTTATGAGGGTGCAGTAGGAAAACAAATAGAATTTCAACATGAAAAAACTTTTTTAGTAAGTGGTGTTTTTAAAGGGACCCCTAAACAATCTTCTGAACAGTTCGACTTTGTTTTGTCTTTTGAAGAATATAAGGATGAAAATGAATGGGTGCTCAGCTGGGGAAATAATGGCCCAAAAACTTTCATAATACTGCGAGAAGGAAGTAATCCTGATGAAGTTGATAAAAAAATAGCTGATTTCATTAAAGGTAAGAATGAAGAATCGCTGGTTACACTATTTTTAAAACGCTATTCTGAGAAATATCTCTATGGAAGGTATGAAAATGGTAAACCTTCAGGAGGTAGGATAGAATATGTTCGTCTGTTTTCCATCATTGCTGTTTTTATTTTAGTTATTGCCTGCATCAATTTCATGAACCTTTCTACTGCCCGAGCTTCAAGACGCACCAAAGAAGTTGGCATAAAAAAAGCTTTAGGTGTTAAAAGAGGTGATCTAATTGGACAATTTATGGGAGAATCACTTCTCATAGCTTTCATATCTTTATGCATCGCCTTATTGCTCGTATGGGTCGCTTTACCCGAATTTAATACCATTACCGATAAACAGATTACGTTGGACTTCAGTCTCAACCAATTTCTGGGTTTTCTGGCAATTACCATTTTAACAGGCATAATTTCTGGAAGCTATCCAGCTTTATACCTGTCAAGCTTCCAACCTGTAAAAGTACTTAAAGGAGAACTTCGAACTTCATTAGGAGAACTTTGGGTTCGAAGAGGTCTGGTAATTTTTCAATTTGCTTTATCAGTATTATTAATTGTTTCGGTATTGGTCA
>JBCDJE010000239.1:0-6588 GCA_038748185.1 Bacteroidota bacterium | reverse complement strand
GCTCTAGCATTATTGTTAGTAAAAGGATCATTATTTGGATCAGTGAAAATAATTTGATCGTTTTTTTCTGTTAATATAAATCGTATTCCTAGTTCTCTTTCATAAACAGCATTTACTCTTGTAAGTGCTGAAACTACAGCTGCAAGTCCATCTTCGACTTTTCCACCATGAAATTGAGTATATTCTCCGGTAGTACTAATCGCAATTTTAAATGTTCTTGTTGTACTATTTGATCTTGCAGTTGCTGTAGTTCTTTGTGAAGTAATTGCCTCAAACTCATTATGCTCAAGTAATATCTCATTTAGGGAAACTGTGCTATTTTGGTAATCTTTTTTAAAATAAACTTTATATATAGAATTATTTTCGGAAGTTTCTGCATCTAAAAAAATACTCCCCAATTGTGTATAGATTAGAGCACTTATCCCTTGTTGTGTTAGGCTAATCCATGTTATATCGCCAGTACTACTTATTCCTTTAAATGTACGGATTTGAGGATATTTTTTTGAGAGATTTTTAGGGAGTACTTGAGTTTCCGTTATGTAGAATAATTCAAATTTACCATTTGGTAATGGCAAAGAGAGAGCCACTTTTTTTGGTATTGTATTTAATGTTAAATTTTCTTCAGGTACATTTTTTAGCAATGTATTTAATTGAGCTTTGTCTAGTGCAAAGTAAGCTGCATTAGGTGTCTGTAATTTATTATTCTGTTGTAGCTGGCTCTGTAAACGGTAAGTAGCTGAGTTAGGTACTATTGTACGCCAAGGATTACTTGCTTGTGCTTGAGAAGGCGAATCTATTGGGTCTTGTGCAATAAGTGATTGCGCCTGAAAAGAGATAAGAAATACTATAAAAACTTGTAGAATAAACCAAGAATTTCTGTTCTCTGATAATATTAGCTTCATTTCTATCTTCTATTTACTTTATTGGTTGTTATTAAGCCGGTAGTTAAAAGCGAATAGTTTAGAGTATTTGTTGATAGTGAAGTTGATATGTAATCTACTCAAAAATAGTTTTCCTAAAATAAAAATAATTCATCAAACATCAGCTAAATTCTTGCTTAGCATTAAATATTGTTAGTCAATTAATATTTATTTGAAGTTTAAGTTTAGTTTTTTGTATAAATCTTTTTGGTCAATTTCCTGTACACTGCCAGGTATATAAGATAATAAGTGTAAGCCTACTATAGATTTTCTTACAAGTCTAAGTGTAGGATAGCCAATTTTAGCAGTCATTTTTCTTACCTGCCTATTTTTTCCCTCATTTATACTAAGCGCTAGCCATGAGGTAGGTTTATTTTTTCTAAACCTTATGGGAGGAGTCCTTTCAGGTAAATACTCTGGAGCTTCTATTAACTGTACTTTAGCCGGTTTGGTATGATAAGCCTTTTTATTGACCTTAATTACTATCCCTTTTTCAAATGCTTCTAATTCCTTTATTTCTGGAATCCCTTCTACTTGAGTAAGATAAGTTCTGTTATGTGCAAATTTTGGATTTAATAACTTATGGTTTAATTTCTGATCGTTACTTAGTATTAAAAGACCTTCACTGTCTCGATCTAGCCTGCCAATAGCGTATACATCTTTAGGAAATGCATAGATACTACCTAAACCGGGATGCCCATCAGCTTCCGAAAATTGGCTGAGTACTCCAAAGGGCTTGTAGATGACAAAATATTTTAAATCTCTCAATGGAAAAGTAGCTTTTAGTAATGTATTCAAATAAAAGTAATTTGTGTTTACAATTCAATTTGCCTTGTAAGGCTATTCTATATCCCTTAACAGAAATTGAGATGGAAAAATCAGTACTTTGAAATCTTACTTCAGCAAGATAGCTTTAGGTGCTGTTAAAATTTTCTGTATATTGAAAAATCTTAAATAAACATTAGAATGGAAAAATTTGCTGATACTCAACTTAGTAATAGACGACATTTTTTAAAAAAAATCGGACTTGGTACTGCTGCTTCTTTAGTTTCCTACCCCATGATTTCGGCTTGTGCTGCTCCACAGCAAGGCGATAAAGATAAGTTAGGGATAGCTTTAGTAGGTTTGGGATATTATAGTACTGATATTTTAGCCCCTGCTTTACAAGAAACAAAACATGCGTATTTAGCCGGTATCGTAACAGGTACTCCTGAAAAAGCTGAAAAATGGAAAAAGCAATACAGCATACCGGAGAAAAATATTTACAATTATGATAATTATGACGAATTAGCTGATAATCCTGATATAGATATTATTTATGTAGTATTACCTAATTCAATGCATGCTGAATACACCATTAGAGCCGCGAAAGCAGGAAAACATGTTATTTGTGAAAAACCTATGGCAATGAATGTTGTAGAATGTGAGGCTATGATAAAAGCTTGTAATGAAAATAATGTTTCACTTTCTATTGGTTATAGAATGCAGTTTGAACCACATACACAAGAAGTGATGCGTTTAGGACAAGAACAGGTTTTTGGTCCCATAAAGATGGTTTGTGCTGGTGCAGGCTTTACAATGGGTAATAACAAAGACCATTGGAAAGTAAAAAAAGCAATGGGAGGCGGGGCAATGATGGATATGGGGGTGTATTCTTTGCAAGCTGCCAGATATGTAACTGGCGAAGAGCCAATATCAGTAACCGCACAAGAATTTAGAATTAGGAAAGACATTTTTACAGAAGTGGAAGAAACGATGATGTTTCAGTTGGAATTTCCTTCAGGAGCTATGGCTAACTTACATACAAGCTTTGGCATTTCTATGAATTACCTTGATGCTAGAGCAGCAAAAGGTTGGATAAAACTCGATCCTTTTTCAGCATACAGCAATATTAAAGGAAGCACTTCAAACGGTGTATTGGAGTTTCCTAAAATTAACCAACAAGCAACGCAAATGGATGAAGTAGCGGTATGTATTAGAGAAGGAAAACCTATGCGAGTGCCGGGAGAAGAAGGATTAAAAGATATGAAAGTTGTAGAAGCTGTTTACCGATCAGTTGCTAGTGGAAACAAAGTGCAGTTGAGTTAGAGAGTAGGCATAGCTAAAAGTCTTAAAAAACTATTTATCAGTACAACAAATTGAACACAATGAAAATTTGTTGAATTGATTATATAATTACTAGGATTTTATAGCTATTATATTGCCATGGTATTTCAGTACGTGGCAAAAAAATGATTTCTGCCACTAACTTCCAAAGTACGCACCTTGCTTATTAAGGTTTTTAATTTTTCATCGTACTGATAATCGGCTTAAAAGTCAGCATAACCTAGTTTATCCAATAGAAGAACTGATAAAAACTTTAAATCAGTTCAATGCAAAATTACCGAAGTCATAAAAAAACTTAAAAACTCGGTACTAGATATTGTGGGAAAAATATACTATTAGGTTTGATGAGACTAAACAAAAAGAAACGATCGAGTACTAAAACTTAAGATCATCTTGAGAATACTTAATATTCTTTTTGATGATTGTGATTGTAGTTGAAACTTACCAAGCAATACCTCACATGTAAGGATACAGTGCCAGCGCAGTGAAGTAATCTATTTGTTGGTACCCTAATAAAACCTATCTCAATTCAATGCAGTCTTCTTTTAAAATGAATAAGTGAATAAGAAGCTTCCTTATTCTGCGTTGAATGAATTGTAATTTATAGTGTTATTAATACTATAGCTTCTTGTCGGTAGCTATTTTTTAAACTTTTTCTAATTTTTTGGTCATGCAAAGAAACCAGTTAATCTATTATTCTGTTTACACACTCAAATCACAGCCCCTACTACGGAAAAGTTCTTTGTGTGATAAGGTTATCCATAATCTACAAATATTGGTAAAAGCAAAACAGATTAAACTTTATGGTTATGTTATACTTCCTAATCGAGTAGATTTAGTTTGGGAATTAAAAGAAGAGAAGGAGCAAGAAAATCCTCGTTTACAGTTTTTAAAACTTACATCAATCGATTTTTTGAAAACATTGAGAAAAACCGACAAGCGTGTAATTGATTTATTCTGTATAGATATGTTCTTCCAAAAAGTGCAGTTTTGGCAAAAAGGACCTCAACCTGTTGAAATTACCTCTGAAGAACAAATGCAAAATATTCTGCTTAATATGCACGAAGCTGCAAATCAAATAAAACCATTAGTACAAAAATATCCTTATCCATATTCTTCTGATCAGTTTTATACCTGTGCTTACGATTCTTTCAGTATGTTATCACATTACAATTTATATTTTGAAAAACAGGTAAGCAAAGCCAGTTAAATAAATTTGGTTTGGAGTTCAGGAGTGGGTATGCGACAACTATCTGACTTCCCAAACCAAGCATAGCGGTTTTTAGCGATCATATCATATGCAAAGTCTCTTATTGATCTAGGTGTAAATAAAAAAAATGATAACAAAAAAAATGGGAAGGATAGTTTTTTACTAATGCGAAGGGCAGCAGTAGATTTTTGAAAAGCTTTTCCATTTTCAATAAGAACAATACTATTGAGTTGCAAGTCTAATTGATACTTTTTAAGTAAAGTTTTACCTTTCTCAGATTGCAATGAAGCAAATTTAAAGCTATTCGCTTTATCATAATCTATAATGAAATTAACACTACCATTACACAAGTTGCATACTCCATCAAAAAGAATAATTGAAAATTGATGTTCTTTCACAAATAATGCCTTTTGTTGTATTTAAAATTAATGAAATGTTTGGCATTTCCGTTCAATTTTTTTTAAGCGACGTTTCTTCGGTTTTGTTCTTTATGTAAGTAGTTAATTGCTGCTTTAAATGATGAAACAATTTTATAGGCAACCACAGGTTTTTGTAACAAGTAAATAGCATTTAATACATAGCGCTGGATGGCATTAGGAATTACATAGATGGCAATAATCACCGAAGATAGGACAATCTTTTGGTTAGCTTTTATCCAATCAGCCTGCATTTTTCTCAACTCTCCCGGAATGTAAGGTGCATATGAAGCATCAAAAATTAAATAAAGGTTTTTACCATTTTTAACAACCTCTGAAAGCATATTGAGATATTGATTAAAACTATCAACAGAAGGAAGTGAAGAACTAAACTTTATATGTATTGTATTTTTTTCTATTTCTTCAAATACAGCATATTCCATGAGCTAAAAAACTAATTTATGTAAATCAGATAATCTCTTTTATTTTTATTATCGAAAATTGTGAGCAATTAAGGCGATTAAAAGCCGAGAAAAATGAAAACCTTGTATTGTTAATTTTTGTAGGGATTCCTATTGGATAGAAGTAATTATAAAATTATGCTAAAAGTTGCACTTTGATGAAAGAATTTCTTAAAACTCACCTTGATTAACCTATAATTTTAGCTTAATATAATATATCAAATATTTTATTTCCTTTTTTCTACACATTTTTGAATGTAAAAAAATTAGAGTGCTAACTTCATTTTATGGCAAAAAAGAATAAAACCGCATTTTTCTGCCAAAACTGTGGGTATCAATCTCCTAAATATATGGGCAAATGCCCGTCATGCCATCAATGGAACACTATGGAGGAAGAACTACTTGCAACTGAATCTACTACTGAAAAGTGGAATCCATTAAAATCTAAAGGAGATCGACAAGCAAATGTTCCCAAAGTAATAACAGAAATTGAATCAGTAAGTGAAAAGCGAATTGATACCAAAGATGCGGAATTAAATAGAGTGCTTGGTAGTGGTATAATGCCCGGTTCGGTGGTATTAATTGGAGGAGAACCGGGAATAGGAAAATCAACCTTAATGCTTGAACTAGGATTAAGACTTCCACAATTTAAAATTTTATATGTTTCTGGTGAGGAAAGTGCTAGCCAAATAAAAGCACGAGCCGAAAGGTTACCTCATCAATCTAAAAACTGTTTTGTTTTAACAGAGACTATTACCCAACAAATATTTCAACAAGTTGCAGAGCTAAGTCCAGAAATTGTAATTATCGATTCTATCCAAACACTTTCAAGCAATAGATTAGAATCTGCTGCCGGAAGTGTATCTCAAGTGCGCGAATGTACGGCAGAGTTAATACAGTTTGCAAAAGAAACTTCAACGCCTGTTTTTTTAATTGGGCATATTACCAAAGAAGGAGGCTTAGCAGGACCCAAGGTATTAGAACACATGGTAGATACCGTTTTACAGTTTGAAGGTGACAGGCATATGAGCTATAGAATACTCCGAACAGTAAAAAATAGATTTGGCTCTACTGCCGAGATTGGTATATATGAAATGCGCGCTCAGGGATTGAGGCAAGTTACGAACCCATCAGAGATACTTATCTCTCAACGAGACAGCGATTTAAGTGGGATAGCTATTGGAGCAACGCTTGAAGGGAACAGGCCACTTATGATAGAAATTCAATCATTAGTGAGTACTGCAGCTTATGGTACTCCACAACGTAGTTGTACAGGTTTCGATGCACGAAGATTAAATATGTTATTGGCTGTACTTGAAAAAAGAGGTGGTTTTCGTTTAAGCCAATCCGATGTTTTTCTAAATGTTACCGGAGGTTTAAAAATAGAAGATCCTGCTATTGATTTAGCCGTTTGTTCTTCTATTATATCTTCGGTGAATGATCATTATATAGATAACAAAATTGCATTTGCTGCT
>JBCDJE010000238.1:0-6589 GCA_038748185.1 Bacteroidota bacterium | reverse complement strand
CATTCATTTAAGAATTTCAGATAATAATTTCGATCAGCCTTTTCCTACTGAATTAGGAAATATTTCAACCTTACAGAGACTCTGGTTTAAAAATAATAATTTCACTTTTGATGATTTACTTCCTATTGTTAATTATGCTAATTTGGGTAATATCGAAAGTCTTTGGTATGCTCAACAAGGAGATTTTATAACAAGTACACCCTTTGAAGGAACTGAGGGGGAGTTGCTAGAAGTTACGTTAGATTTTGAAGATACGAATGATAGCAATTTATATTCGTGGTATAAAGAAGGAGAAACAACGCCTCAATTTCAGCTCACGGGTAGCAAAACATTACCATTAGATCCATTACTTAATGAAAATGCAGGGTTATATCGAGTTGAAGTAACTAATCCTACTTTTCAACAAGCGTTACAAATATTTGATAACGACAATGAACCTCTTGTTATCCCATCTGCAAATAACGTTGAGATAATTGTAAATGAAGGAAATAACCCACCAACAGATATCACCTTAACCAATGATGTAATTAATTCTGATGCTGCACCAGGTTCATTAGTAGGAAATCTTACAACTACAGATGCTGATCCCAATGATACACATACTTATGAACTTACAGATTTCTGTATACCAACAGAAACCAATAATAATGTGCTCTTTGCTATTTCTGAGAATCAACTTGTATTAGCTTCAGGCTTTTCTTTAGATGCCTCCTTAGCTTCTTTATTGGTTTGTATAACAAGTACTGATAGAGCAGGAGCTTCTTATAGTAAAAAATTCACTATACGTATCAATAAAATTAATAATCCCCCAACCGATATTTTATTGACGAATTCAGTAATTGATGCTGCGGATGCTCAAGGAGGCTTTACAATTGATGAACTTTCCACAGTGGATTTAGATAATCCTGATGATGTACATACTTACACATTGGCTAATAATTGCGAGCCTGTTGTGCCAAATAACAATGACCAATTTGTGATAGAAGACAATGAGTTAAAGTTGACAACTGGTTTTCAATATGATCCGCAAGTAACAGAATTACAAATCTGTGTCACGACAACCGACCGGGCTCAAGCGTCTTACAGCAAAAATTTTCAGATTACTATCAGACCTACAATTGAAGAATGTGTTGTGAACGATAAGACAGTTTTGGAAGCTCTTTATGATGCACTTGGAGGTGATAGTTGGGATGCAGATGCTAGGTTAAACTGGAAGTCAAATTTACCATTAAATCAATGGGGAGGAGTGACTACTAATGATGATGGTTGTGTCACAAGAATTATTCTAGAAGGCAAAAATCTTGTAGGTACTATTCCTACTGAAATTGGTAACTTATCAGAAATACTAGAAATTAATTTTGGAAAAAATAACATCTCAGGAACTATCCCCGCTGCATTTGGGAATTTAGCAACTTTAAAGATTCTCTGGTTAAACGAAAACCAGTTATCTGGTCAGGTACCTTTAGGTTTTTTCAATATGATTAATCTGACCAACTTATATCTTTTCCAAAATAATTTACAACCTCCCTTACCCAATGAATTGAATCAACTTACTAAGTTGATAGTATTTGGTTTTGATAATAATGAAACCAAGTTTGCTGATGCAGATTTTCCAAATATCAATAATCTAATAGCATTAGAAAGGTTTTATATTCAGAATCATGCATTTGAAGATGTACCTGCAATAGTGAACCCGAATTTGTTAACGGAGATTGGCATTGCAAGAAATAAATTAACATTTGAAGATATTCTCCCTTATGCACCATTGACTTTGAATGTATTTTCATATGCTCCACAAGATAGTGTTGGAGATGGGGGAAGTTTCACAGTTAATTCAGGTGAAAACTTCACGATTAATTTAGAAATCGATCAAAATATTACCAATAATACTTATAAATGGTATAAGGATGGTGCTTTGGTTTTTGAAGGCAATAGTAATTCTTATACAGTTGAGGCAGTAGAAGAGCAAGATGCCGGAAAATATACATGTGAAGTAACGAACAGAGAAGCGCCTGAACTTACCTTATATGCTAGAGCGGTGACACTAATTGTTACACCGGTTACACCATTACCCCCCCCTGTTTTAACCGCTGAACTTGATGGGAATAATCCTGCTGAAAGAATAATACTTAATTGGACTTATTCATTAGAATATACTCCAGAGAATTATTTTATCGAAAGATCACAGGGAGATTCACTAAACTTTTCAGTAATAAACAACAACTGGAACCAGAAGACTTATACTGATGGAGATGGTTTACAAGCTGGTGAGACGTATTTCTATCGTGTAAAAGCAGTAGTAAACAGGGAAGAATCACCTTACAGTAACATTGCATATGTAACTACCAATAGCCTTCCGGTAGTAGCTGATATTGATAAAGTAGGCTCTACAAATGTAGTAATGCCATTTACACTGGCTGAATTTACGAATGCATACACAGATGTGGATAACGACCCACTGGCTACTATTCAAATTTTAAGTCTACCAACTAATGGTCGTCTAAGCCTGGGAAACACGGATTTAAATATAAATGCTGAAGTGACCGCTAACGAAATTGCTAACGTGGTATTTACTCCAGATGCTGATTGGGCTGGGAATACAAGTTTTAGCTATAACAGTTCCGATGGATATAACTATGCAGCAAACCCTGCTCAAGTAAATATTGCTATAGAGCAGATAGAAGATGTAGATTTGATTGTAGAAAATCCTGACTTAAATACCAATAGTGTTGCTGCAGGGAATGATATTGGTTTATCTGTAGTAATTAGTACCAAAGGAACTGTTGATTCAGGCAGTGCAGAATTTGTGTATCTGCTTTCTACAGATACTATAGCTGATCAGAACGATATTGTGCTGAAAAGCGAGCAAATTCCACCTCAGCAATCTGGTTCAGTACTGTCTCTAAACACTTCAGTTACAGTTCCGGAAGATACTGAACCTGGTAGCTACTATATTATTTACTACGTTGATGCGCAAGAGCAAGTACTTGAATTTAATGAAATCAATAACCTAAGAACACTTGCTATCAATATTGAGCCCTTCAGAGAAGACCCGGGAATTGTAATTATGAATTTAATTACTCCTAACAACGATGGTTTAAATGATAAACTCTACATCAAAAATATAGAAGCATATCCTGATAATGAAGTAGTGTTATTGGATAGGTGGGGTAATGAGATTTTTAGAGCAGAAGGCTATAATAACGAGTGGATACCCGTATTAGATGAGGATATTGTAGATTTTGGCAGCTATGTATGTATTGTAAAAGTGAATATTGATGATATAACACTAGAACCAATAAAAAGGATGGTATCCATTGTTAGCGGTAATAATCAATAAAAATAGCAGATGGTAAGTATGGAGCAGAGATTAAAATATTTGTCTTTCTTAAAGATAACATTACTAACTTTTATAATTGCAAATAGTATTTATGCGCAAGACCTCCCTGTGCTTTTACAAAGAAATACAGATGGTCAAGCTTATAATCCATCCGTTTCAGGCTTATATGGAAGTTCATATGATTTTGCATTCCAAAATAAGTGGGCGGGTATCGGAGAGCCTTACTCACTTGCTTATCTGAGTATGCAAACACCTTTAAGTGATGGAAGTATTGGTGCTGCTTTTAATGTATTTTATGAAAAAGTAAACCTATTGCGAACAGTAGATTTATCTGCTGCGCTAGCCTATCATTTTCTACTAGATAATAATATGGTAGTTTCTTTAGGGTTGAATGCCGAATATGGAAATACATCATTAGATATAGGTGGGATCGATGTAATTGATCCTAGCGACCCTGTTTTCGATTTTGCTGGTGTTAATAAATTCGATTTTTCTTTTGGCACAAACTTTAGAACCAACTACTTTCAATTTGGCGCTTCAGCTAACAGGTTGCTAACTTTATTAAAGTCTGAAGAAAATAAGAAACAAAATGACTTGGCATTCCAAGAGTTTTTTACTGCTTATGCTGTAGGCTTTCTTCCTACTTCGTCGGGGAGAGATATGCTTGAGTTGAGGGCGAATTATCGTCAACTTTTGAATAGAAAAAACCTAGTAGATTTAGGTGCATTTTATGAATACAACAAAAAATTTATGCTTGGGGCAAATTATAGAACCAACTCTTCCTTTCATGTAGCTGCTTCGGTAACATTAATGGATAATTTTTCAATTGGATATGCCCGAGAAGTAGTAGTTGGAGAGTTTTCAGGTCAATTAGGTGCTTCCGACGAGATTACCTTAAGATATACGTTTGATCAAGTGCAAAGTATTTTAAATAATACAAGAGGAAATGCTGGAGATCTTGGGAGAATTGGTGGAAGTATAAATCGACTGAATACAAGAAAAGGTAAATATAGCGGTGGAGGTAGAAAAAGGATAAATGGAAATTCTAAAAGAGAGCGAAATAAAATGAGAAATTATAAGGGAAGATATAAAAACCTACTACCTCCCAGTAAAAGAAAAAAGAAAAAGTTTCTTGGAATTTTTTAAATAGAAAACCGCAATTACAGCGGTTTTGCTATTTTATGAATGCTTATATTTTATCTATCTGACCGTCTACAATTCCATATTCAACAGATTCTTTGGCATTCATCCAATAATCTCTGTCAAAATCTTTCATAATTTGCTCAAAAGTCTTTCCACAGTTTTCAGCCAAGATTTGAGCACCCATCTCTTTTACCTTTATTATTTCTCTGGCTTGAATCTCTAGATCAGATGCCCTTCCTTGCATACCTCCTATACTTGGTTGATGTATCATTACCCTGCCATTTGGGTAAATATATCTTTTGCCTTTTTCTCCGGCAGAAAGCAAAATAGAACCCATAGAGGCTGCTAACCCCATACAAATAGTGGAAACAGGAGAAGAAATCAACTTCATTGTATCGTGGATTACCATTCCTGAAGTTACTACACCTCCAGGACTGTTGATATAGAATTTTATTTCTTTTCCTGGGTCTTTTGATTCTAGAAATAAAAGCCTATTTACAATTCTTTCCGCAGATTCATCCATTACTGGTCCCCATAAAAAAATTTTTCTTTCATCGAGGAATTGATTATCAAACTTGGCAATGTTGCCTAACTTCTGTATTAATTCATCACTATTAAATTCCATTGTAAATTATTTATAAATTTTAAATAGGAAACCAATTTTAAATTATAGAACTAATTGTTTGTAATAACAACGATAAAGCTTATCAAAAAAAACGCAAAAAATGATTATGTTACTATTTATCTGCCAATTTGGCATTGTATCATCATAGGTAAGGAACAATTGCTTGTTCTGAGGAACTGTTCCAATTAACAATTTCTTTTTTAAATTTTGAGAAATTATCATAAACCTCTTTAGCAAAGCTATCAGTACTGATAATTTCATCAACCACGTCATTTGTATATCCTTTAAGAGCAAGTAAGACTTCATCTGGGAATTTTTCTAAAATGGCATCACTCTCACTCAAAATCTTTTTTAAGTAAAAATTATTTTTTGCCTCAAATTCAGAAAGCACCCAAAGGTTATATTTAAGAGCTACATTTTCTATGAGTAATTGTAAATTTTTGGGGAGCGATTCAAAGGCTTTTTTATTGATTATTAATTCTAAACACGAACCAGGCTCATGCCAACCAGGATAATAATAATACTGTGCGACTTTATGAAAACCCATCAAGTAATCGTGATAAGGGCCTATCCATTCTGTAGCGTCTATAACTCCTCTTTCTAAATTGGTATATAATTCACCACCGGCAATAGTAACAGCAGCAGTACCAGCCTTAGAGATTACTTTGCCCCCCATACCGGGGATCCTCATTTTCAAACCTTGCAAGTCTTGGATAGTATCTATTTTTTTATTGAACCATCCACCCATTTGTACACCAGTATTTCCACAAGGAATAGGAATGAGGTTTACTTGACTGTATAATTTTTTCCACAGTTTCCAACCATCTCCATGAAGCATCCAAGAATTTATTTGTTGGGCATTCATACCAAAAGGGATTGTACAGAAAAATACAGATGAAGGCATTTTTCCTGCCCAGTAGTACGATGCACCATGTCCCATTTGAGCCGCACCTTGGGTTACAGCATCAAAAACTTCTAATGGAGGTACTAATTCACCTCCTCCGTATACCTTTATATTAAGTTGTCCATTAGAAATAATTTTCAATTCTTCAGCCATTTTTACAACTGCTTCACCTAATACAGGAAAGTTAGGAGGCCAAGTAGTAACACATCTCCAATTAAATTTTTTATTAGTTATGGTATTGATATTTTTAACAGTTGGACTATTAAGCTGATCTTCAGATTTTACACAGCTACTTGCCATACTTCCCGAAAGAACCGCTCCAGCCAAAGCAGTAGTTTTTTTAATAAAACCTCTTCTCTTTTGAACTATTTTTTTAGGCATACTATAAAAATTCAAATTCAAGCCCAATATACCAGTTTTTTCCAACTGATATGAATGTAAAATAATATTATAATATTTACAGAAGTCTAGTTTAAGATTTATGTCTGCTTAAAAGTTTTAAAGTGTTTAACTTTTTATTAATTCAGCTTTGTATAAATCAATGCAATGATAAATATGACATTAATTTTCAGATTTT
>JBCDJE010000237.1:0-6592 GCA_038748185.1 Bacteroidota bacterium | reverse complement strand
GATATCTACCTGCACTTTTACCTCAAATCCATATTGCCTTTTCAATTCTGCTAAAACCTCGTCAAGCAAAACATTATCAAATTCAAAAACTCCTCTTTTCCACGATACAATTTCTGCTGGTAAAAAATCATCTAATTGTACTTTATCGCTCATTACGATAATTTTCTTTCCCGGCAATAATATTTCTTGAACATCAAAACTGTTGCTAACACCTACCTTACCAGTAAAACAGGCTACCTCGAATCGTTGATTTCTTTTAAGTACATTAAAACTCGTTCCCAGTACTTCCACTTTGCCTATTTGTGTTTGTACGGTAAACTTTTTCCCCTCCTTTACTTCAAAAAAGGCTTCTCCATTTAATAATACTTTTCTTTCAGTATCCCAATTATTTTTGCTAAAGCTAATCTTCGAACCTGAATTAAGTGTTGCTTTTGAACCATCGGGTAAATCTACCACCAATTGCTCCTGTATACCTGTTTCATAAACTTGTTCCACAGTTGTCCACCACCAAAAGAAGCCTAAAAGCAACATAATGGAAGCGGCGATTGAAGTACTCACCTTCCAAACAGATCGCTTTTGCATAGCAATCACAGGTGTCTCCTTAACATTGCCTTCTGATTTATCTATGTCGTTGTAGATTCTTTGCCAAAGATTTTGTATTTGCACATCACCAATTTCTTTTTCCTCATCTTTCATTAAAAAAATGAGTGTTTTCGCCTGTGTTATCGCTGCTTCTTTTTCTGTATTGTTTGAAATCCAGTTCTGCCATACTTCAGCCCTCCTTCCAGAAATAATCCATTCTTGGAAAACTTCATCAGTTGCAAAATCTACTGCACTAAATTCTTTATATTTTTCTGAATTATGTAACATCTCTAATCCATTTATTCAAGTAATACTTAGACAGAAAATTTGTACTTTCTTTTTAATAAATATTTTAAAATGAGCTGCTAACTAATTGGTTTTCAGCTAAAAAAATTAAGTGAGAATAAGATTAATAAGTTACTTATATGGGGTAAAGCTGCTTTAATAGCTTTTAATGCATTATGTAATAAGTTTCTTACTGATTGGTAGTTAATGCCTAGCGTATCTTCTATTTCTTTATAGCTTTGCTCCTGATAAAATTTAAGATAAATTACTTCTTTTTGCCTTTTTGATAATTTCTCAAAAGCTTTATTTATTCTCAATTTAGTCTCTTCAATGTGCTCTCCTTTTATAAGTAACTCTTCAAAGTTGGCTTCTAATCGAAAATCATATTGACCTTCTGTAAAATTGGTTTTTTGTTTTGCATCTCGCTGTATTTTTCGCACAATTCTCCTCCTAAGTGCACCCAATAGATATCTTTTAATAGAATCGGTATCGCCAATTTTATTTCGTTTATTCCAAAGATCAATAAATAGTTCTTGAATGCAGTCTTCTACCAAACCATGATCGTTTGTAAAGCGGTTGCCATATTTATACAAAATACGTATATGATCTTTGTATATCCGCTCAAAAGAAGCTTTGTCACCCTTCCGATATGCATTCCAGACTTCTATATCTTCCATTTTTTAAATATTAGGCAACTTTTTAAAGTTTAGTATAAGGCTACCTATAAGTGCTTTCAAAATGTTGCTTTTCTGCTTTACGATTGACTCCCCGAATCAAAAACAATATCTCCCAAATCATTATTATCCCTACTGGTTGCTCTTATTTTTTGTATTTCTTTCATCTCTTTTTCCAATGATTCAAAATAATAAGCCAATTCTCCATTATCGTTTACTCTTAACTCCCCCTCAAGATCAAATACTAAGTCCTCCATTATCGCTTTAATTTGATCGGGGTTTAACTTTTCTTCTCCTTTTTCCGCACTATTCACAATTTCCATTAACTTTTCTTCTTCAACAATACCGCCTTTTGCTTGGAAGATGACTTTCATTAACCGCTTTCGAATGTTATTCACATGTATTTTTTCATTTCTAGTCTTATTTTGAAAAAATCTTATGAGTGGAATTAGGAAAAAAATAAGACTAAAAACAAAGGGTACATAACCCAGCAAAATAGTGGTCAGCGCTACTGTATCGAGTGGCATAGTTGGTATCAATTCGTACAACCAGCCTTGCATTACCTTAAAAGAGAAAAATAAATTTACGCCATTCATTCCGGCAATTATCATATTTCTAGTAGCGGAATTTCCTGATTGCCTATAAGGAGCCTCATACTCTTCCCAATACCATTCTATTTGCTGTGCCGTAGGTAGGTTTGATTTACCTCTTACCAATTCATTAAAAGTGCCATATAGTATTCCTTCATCTGTAATTTCAGCTTTCCCATTAAACTTTACTAAACATTCTGCAAAGAAATCTTCGGCTTCCTGCTTTTTCCAGCCTGCTAAACCAATGGTTTCCGATTGCACCATAAGCGCTTTATTTTCCCGTAAATAAGCAGCCACTTCTTTAAAATTTTCAAGAGGAGAAGAAGTAACACGTGCAGGACCAAACACAAAATCATAAACTGCTGCTACAAAACCCTTTTTTGTTTTTCCACTTTTCGACTTTCTACCAATTGGCTCATATTCTTTGTAGCGATACCCCCTACTATCAGTTCTGTAGGTCGTTCTGCCACTTATCGTCCTGTACATAAAAAGATCCGTGAACAAATCCCAAATCAGGTACATTCTAAAAAAGCCAATTCCACCTCCTACCGAACCTCCATCATTATCGTCACTATTTCTGGTAATGCTCACCACCACTAACCCGATCATGATGAGTAAAAAGAGCACAAAATACACTACTAGCATTACGGTAATCCAGATACGAAATAGAAATTTGAAAACCTTCCACGATACTTCCTTTATTTCACCCCAAACCTCTTTCAAAGATTTTTTACCTCTTCTTTGGAGAGATTTGCCGAAATCATAAATGAGATCACCGTTTTCAGTTACTTTCAACCTACTTTCATATTTTTCCAAAAGCTGATCAAGGGCATGTTTGGCATCATCCATATTGATGGCAGCTATTGAGGCTGCATCACCAACTGTGAGTTGTTTTTTACTCGCTTTCAGCTTTTTTTCTATGGTGGCTAATCCTGTTTGTGTTTCATCCATTACTCAGTAAATTTATCAGATTTAATTAGTAGTAGTAAAGCCAGTTTACACCATTTCTAATGTCGGTAGAAACTGTGGTGCCTTCCGTACTTTACTTGCTTGTTCAAAAGCATAAGCCATTCCAATAAGTTCAGGTTCTCTGTAAGCTGTGGAAAAGATAGAAATTCCTACTGGTAAACCATTGATATATCCGGCAGGTACAGTAATATTGGGATAACCAGCTCTTGCTGCTGGTGAAGAACTTCCTCCTCCAAAATGGTCGCCGTTTATAACATCTATTGGCCAAGCAGGACCACCAGTTGGTGCCAGAATAGCATCTAAGTTGTGCGCTGCTAACGTAGCATCAATGCCCTCTTCTCTGGAAAGCCTTAGTATTTTTGCTAATGCTTCTTTGTACTCTGAACTATCAAGGTCTCCTTTTTCTGCTGCCATTTCCAAAATTTCTTGTTGAAAATAAGACATTGACTCCCCTGCGTTTGCTTTATTAAATTCGATGACTTCCTCTAACGTTTTTACTGGAGCTGTTTCTCCCAATTGTGCTAAGTACTTATTTACTCCATCTTTAAATTCATACAACAACACTTGAAAACCAGAATCTCCATATTCCTTACTGGTTTTAATTTCTACAGGATCAATAATTTCAGCGCCATTTTTTCGCATAATTTCAAATGTGTTTTCCATTATTTCGTCCACCTTTTCATGAAAACCCATAGTACTGCGCAATACCCCTAATCTTTTTCCTTTGAGTCCATCAAGGATTAAAAATTGTGTATAATCTGTATGCATTTTCCCCTCACTATTCTTAGTAATTTCATCCCTTGAGTCTATACCAGTAAGTGGTCCTAATAAAGTTGCTGCGTCAGCAACCGTTCTACACATAGGCCCTGCTGTATCTTGCGTGTGTGAAATGGGAATTATACCTGACCGGCTCCATAAGCCCACTGTGGGTTTTATACCGACAATTCCATTGGTAGATGAAGGACAAACGACTGAACCATTTGTTTCTGTACCTATTGTTATTGCACAAAGGTTAGCCGATACAGCCGCCCCCGAACCGGCACTTGATCCACAAGGATTTCTATCTAAAATGTATGGATTTCTGGTTTGCCTTCCTCTCCCACTCCACCCGCTTGACGATCTTGTTGAGCGAAAGTTAGCCCATTCACTCAAATTTGTTTTTCCTATCAAAACTGCCCCTGCTTCTCTTAGCTTTTCTACAATAAAAGCATCTTGTTTGGCTTTTGAGCCTTCTAATGCCAATGCACCAGCAGTTGTTTGCATCTTATCACCTGTATCAATATTATCCTTAATCATGATAGGAATCCCATGTAAAGGTCCTCTCACTTTTCCTTCACTTCTTTCTTTATCCATTTCTTCGGCGATTGCCAAGGCATCCGGATTAGTTTCTATTACTGAATTTAATTTTGGCCCTGAAGTATCTATGGATGCTATTCTTTCAAGATACATCTCTGTAATCGATTTGGCAGTGTATTTTCCCAAGACCATACCTGCTTGCAACTCGCTTACTGTTATTTCTTCAAGCTCGAAAGGAGGTATAATCGTTTTTCCCTGCCCAGTTTTTTCTATTTGCTGTTCTGCTTTGGCACAACTACTAAAACTCACTAAAGAGAAAAGACCACTTAATGTAGTTCCTTGTATAAATTTTCTTCTTAGCATTACAATTTTTAAATGAATAGATAAAAAGGGAAATATATAAAATAATTGATGAAACCGAAGTTAAATCATGCGTTTTAGCTTAGTTTCGGTTAAACATATCTTATAACATCAAGTTAAGAAAAATAAAAAATTATGCTTACCTGGAAAGACGTTATTCATTTTACTGAGAAGGGAAACCCAACACCTGATAAAAGGGTAGAAAAAACAGATGAAGAGTGGCAAAAACTCTTAACTCCTGAACAATATCACATTGCTCGCCAAAAAGGAACTGAGAGAGCCTTTACAGGTGCTTACTGTGAACGTCATGAACCCGGGAAATATACCTGTATTTGCTGTAATACGCTGCTTTTTGATGCCACACTGAAATTTGAATCAAGTTCAGGGTGGCCCAGTTTTACACAACCTATAAAAGAAAATGCTATTAAATACGAAAAAGATGTAAGTTTTGGTATGGTTCGCGTTGAGGTGATGTGCAATGTATGTGATGGACACCTTGGTCACGTTTTTCCGGATGGGCCTGCTCCTAGCGGACTGCGGTATTGCATAAACTCAGCCTCAATTAATTTGTTAGAGGAAGATTAATTCAGAGAGGTTTATAAATTTTATGATAAACCTACACTATTTTATCAAAATATATACCTTCACTATAAAGATAAATTAAAGGATTTACTAGATTTTTCTCATGTGACACTAAATTTGATAAGTTGAAAGTTTAAAAGGCTTAAACAAGCTAAAAATGATAAAATTTTCAATCTTCTTTAGTGTATTGCTTAATAAAATCTTCTAAAACAAGGTGAATGAGATTTCCTGTATAGTCTATATTCTCTTTCTTGGCAATTTTACTAAGTTGGTTATGTACATCACGCTTTAGTTTAAAGCTTATATATTCTATTGGTTTTCGTTTTTTTATTTTACCGAGATTAAGCTGCAAATTTACACTTTTAGCTTCTTCTTCATTGGGAATCTCCTCTTTATCTCTTCCTAGCTTTTTGTTTGTCTTATCTTGTGGGGCTTTTTTATTTTCCTTGGCCTTTGTATTGCTTTTAATAACTTTCTCTACTGGCTTTTGAACCTCCTGTGTTTCTTCGTTAGGAAGAGGTTCAGAGCTAAATAAACCGCTTACATTTAATTTCTTACTCATATTTACTTAATATTTCATTCGTTAAACTTTCATAGTCTTTTGCGCCCATACTTTTGGGAGAATAGCTAAAGATATCCGTTTTAGCAGTAGGAGCTTCTGCTAATGCCACATTTTCTCTGATGTATGTATTAAAGATCGGATAATGCTGGCTTATTTCAGAAGCAACACTTTTATTCAAAATTTTTCTTTTATCGAACATGGTGATGAGTACTCCCAATATCCTGACGGTTGGATTTAAAGACTTCTTTACTTTAAAAACAAGGTCAGTAAGTGACTTAACTCCTTGCATTGCTAAAAACTCTGATTGTAACGGAATAATAATATCATTACAGGCAGTTAGTGCATTTACAGTAAGTAAACCTTTTGAAGGGCCGCAATCAATTATGGTATAATCATAATTCCCTTTTACTTCTTCTAAAGCATGTTTTAAAAATTTTTCTCTTTCAAACTCAGCAACAAGTTCTAATTCCAGCTCAGCTAAAGCTTCAGAAGCAGGCATCACGTGTAATCTGTCACTTATCTTGGCTGGCAGAAGTTCGTATTCACCTCTAAAAACACCATAAATACTTTCTCTATTCAGTGCAACACCAAGACTTTGACTTAAGTTAGCTTGTCCATCAAGGTCTATGAGCAGTACTCTTTTTCCTTTATTTGCCAGACAAGCTCCTAAGTTAACGGCAGTTGTCGTTTTT
>JBCDJE010000236.1:0-6616 GCA_038748185.1 Bacteroidota bacterium | reverse complement strand
CTTGGTCAGCGATTAAATGACCTTTATTACTGATAAAATCTGTATTATCAGAAATGATATTACCGCATTGGCATGCTATTTTTGACATTTCATTGGAGATTTACCTCGCATTAAAATTACAAAGCCAGTTTAACTACGATTTATAAATACTCACCTCTGCAATTGCTGGTTCTGCTCCTATAGTTTCTAACTTTATTTTAAGTTCAGATGAAGTTACCTCAGGGAAATGGAGAATCCGTTTTAGTCCAATAGTAGTGCCGTTAGCAATTTCTATCCATTTACCATCTTGTTCGATTTCAATAATGAAACTATTTATCCGCTGACCAAGAGGGATGAATTCTTGCAGAAGAACATGATCGAAGGTAGTTTCAGCTTTCAAGTTTATCGTAATGGTTGCATTACTTTGCCCTTTATCAGCTATCCAATACGTATTGAATTCCCCATCAGTAATATTGGAAGCTATATAATTGTTGCTTGAATACCAGTAAGTATCTGCTTCTGCTTGCTTACTAGATGCTAAGTTTGTAGCAAAAATATTGTCTCTTATTTCTTTGAAAGTTGCTAAACTAGCTATATCATTTTCATGAATGAGTCCTCTACGATCAGGAGGTAAATTGAGTAACAAAATCCCATTCCTGCCCACCGATTTATAATAAATATCCATTAAATCTTCTGGAGATTTTACTAAGCTATCTTCAGCAGCATGATAAAACCAACCTGGACGTATTGAAACATCACATTGCCCAATAATCCAAGAATTCCCATTAGCATCACCCGTATTTAAATATTTGGTATCTGCATCGCCAATTACAATACTATCTGAATTAATGGTTGACCAAAAAGTTTCCCCTGCATGACCGTGTTCATTACCGACCCAACGCACATCGGGGCCAGCATCGGAAAAAATCATGATATTGGGCTGCAATTTTTTAGCAAGTGCAATTGTATTAGGCCAATCGTAGTAAGTCAATTTATCTATTCTGCGCTCTTCGTTTGCACCACCATAGTAACCAGTACCTCCATTAGCGCCATCAAACCAGATTTCCGAAATCTCTCCATAATTTGTCAATAGTTCTGTAAGCTGGTTACGGTAATATTCAATGTATTCTGGCTTTCCATAAGCTGCATGGTTTCTATCCCATGGAGAAAGATATAACCCCGCTTGTAAACCATACTTCCTGCAAGCATCAGTAAATTCTTTAACGATATCTCCTTTACCTTCTTTATATGGGCTATTTTTTATGGAATGTTCTGTATAAGCACTGGGCCAGAGGCAAAAGCCATCATGGTGTTTCGCCGTTAAAATCAGCTCTTTCATTCCTGTTTCGCTGGCAACTCTTGCCCACTGTTCCACATCGAGTTCAGAAGGATTAAATATAGCTGGTTGTTCGTCGCCCATCCCCCATTCTTTGTCAGTAAAAGTATTTACCGTAAAATGTATAAACCCGATCAAGTCCATTTGTTGATAGACCACTTGCCGACTTGTAGGTGCTACATTTGAAGTCGCAGGTGGAGGAATTTTAACAGCTTGTTTTTCACAAGCAAACAAAGCTATACAAGGTAAAATTAAAAAATAATTGAAGTACTTCATTTTCAATAATCAACACTAAACGTTTCAAAAAATGAAAATAAAGGAAAAATATCCATTCAGCCAAACTTGATGTGTTATATTGAGAGTTTAGGATAAAAAAAACTTATATACGAACCAATTTAAGGATTAAGCAAACTTCAATTCTTATCATCAAAAACAAATGATTGTTCTTTGTAATATGGAGATAAGATCATAATAAAATAGAGAGAATTAGTATGATACTTAATTCTCTCTATTCTCTTAATGAAGCAAGTTGTAACTCCTGAAAATCACAATTTCTACTTCATTTTGAAATTTTTTCACTTTTAGAAAAACAAACTATAACTAATTGTTGGAAAAAATGGTAATTGCTTTGACTGCATCAGCTTTTCTGAGGCAATAATGTAATATTCATCTAACACAGCATCGTTACCTGTGATATTTTGCAGGTCTACCTTAAATTCAGTTGATGTTTTCTTTTTATTTCTCCTTATTCCAAAAGCTAAATCAGCTTTTAATATAGGATCACTTTTTACAGAAAACGGTTGATGCTCCTTAAGAATTTCTTCACCTTGAGCTCTTGATGCCTCCAAGTCGACCGGTGTGTATCTTACACCACCATTTAAGGCGATTTTACCATTTATAAAAAAGATTTTATTTTTTTCAGTTTTCCCAATTTTAAACTCTTTCCCGGCAAGGAAATTAAACATGTAATTCCCATCAAAAGCAGTATTTCTTTCAATACCATCCATAGCAGTATAGAGAGACTTGTACAAAGAAAGTGTACTTAAGAAGTAAAACCCTTTATTGAAGTACCTTTCTAAGGTTAATTCAATCCCATAGTTTCTTCCAGTACCCTCATTGGTTAGTGTTCGAGTAACATAATCTTGTGAAAGGTTCAATACAGAAAAAGTGCTTGTATCCACATCCTCTACAGGAACATCATAAAGATGTTGATAATAAGCTTCTACCTTTAAATGCATGTTACTCCCAATTGTCTGGTCATAACCTATTACAAAGTGCGCAGCTTTTGAAAGGTCGAGATCGGTATTTGGTGTCAAATAAGTACCATCTCTCTGGTATTGCTTAGCAAGATAAGTAGAGGTGCTTTCTAATCTGCTATGGATACCAAAGCCAACAGTAAACGCTTGCCTTTCTGAGTACTGCCATTTTAACGATAACCTAGGTTCGATGCTTTGATTCTGATTGAGGTTTAAACGAAAATAGTGTAATCCATTAATAAGGGTAATGTCTTCTGTAAGACGATGTTTCCAACTAATAAATGCTTGTATGGTACTTGTATTTCCTTTATCAGCAAGATCTTCTTCAAGAAAACCTTCCTCAAAATTATATTCACTGCCTACCAGATTAAAACCGAGACTCCTGAAAATAATGCCCGTTTCAAATTTATTTTTTGCATATAATTTGTAATTGAGAGTAGTAGATGTAGTAATCGCCGATTGTCTGAAATCATTCTCATCAGCCCGATAAAATTCTCCATTGTCATTGGGTAAATTCCAGTCGCTAAGAAGGTCTGTCATAGAAGCACTAACAGCATTTCTTAAATAAGCTTTAGAATTAATGAGATAAGTATGTGTCAAACCCAATACGCCCATTTTGGATTTCATCTCCCCTTTTCCAACAATAAAATTTTCATCCTCATCATCTTCATCCTCCGAAGTTATAGAACTGATTCCTCCTAACCCAAATAGTGAAAAACTATGAGATTTACCTACCGGCATCAATACTTTAAAAGAAAGATCTTGATAAGCCGGAACTCCACCAAAGTCCATAATACCAATTCGATCAATTAAATCTAAGGTAGAATACCTATAATTTACCAAATACGATCCTCTGTTTGATTGAAAAAGAGGACCTTCAGAGGTAAGGTCTAATCCTAAAGTACTGATAGCGGCTGCATGTTCTCTGGTCTGGTTGTTACCATTCCTCAACCTAATATCAAAAACACCAGAAAGTGCATTGCCATATTCTGGAGAAAAAGCGCCTGTAAAAAAATCTGAGTTGCCCAACATCTTACTGTTAAGTGCACTAATAGCTCCTCCTGTAGCGCCTTCATCAGCAAAATGATTGGGATTAGGAATCTCTATACCTTCCATTCTCCAGAGAATACCCCTTGGAGAATTACCTCTTACAATAATGTCATTGTTTCCTTCAGCATTATTGTTCACTCCAGCAAAAGCGGAAACCATTCTGGCCGGATCGTCAATAGCGCCAGCAAATCTTTTAGTTTCTTCAACAGAAAAGGACCTGGCACTTATTTGTGACATTTCATTGAGTATTTCTCCTTTTTGCGTTGCAGTAACTACAATCTCATCTAGCTGTTCTGTAGATTCAATAAGAGATAAATCTAATACAATTTCTTTGGCAGAACCAACTAACAAATTTGAAATGGTTCTTTCTTCATAGCCAATGTAGCTAATTTTTAAACTGACACGACCTACTGGTACCTTATTCAAACGAAAATAACCATCTATATCAGAGACTGAACCCAGCAAGGGGTTTGAACCAATTACTGTAATCGTTACACCAGTTAAAGGAGACTGCGTATCTTGATCGACAATCCTTCCCCTAATAGTTTGTGTTAGCTCTTGACCTAAACAGGGAAAAAGAATTAAACAGGCGAATATTAGCGTTAAAAATTTCATTCTGGTTTTCATCATTTTAAAATGTAAGTTTTGACTTTTCACATTTATGAAAACCAGTTTGCATTTTACCCCTACGCTCTAACCATTTTTTATAAATTATTTAATCATATTCATCTTGTATATTTTAAAAAGTGATCTCAATGGAGTAAGCTAAAACCTAAATGCCGCCTGATAGCCAATCCACATTTTTAATAACCTACCATTATTGATACGCTCATAAAATCCACTGGAACCTAAATCATCACCAAAAGTATCCGTTTCTGCATTATAGACACTCGACACATAAATATTATAGGTAGGCCCTGTATTTAGGGAAATATTTTTTCCTAGTTTGTATCCAAAGTTGATTAATAACCGATACAAGTGGTTAGTGTTATGATGAAACCTATCTAATGGATGGATCTCACTAAATGTAGCCTCAAGGGAAGTATAGAATTTTTGCCCTAATCTAAATTCAGTACCAATACCCAAACCATAGCTCCATAACTCAGGCGAAGGACTTATACCGGTATGTAGTATGCTATACAACCTATTTGTTCCTGATTTAAATGAAAAGCCAATGGGCATTACATCACTAGAAGCAATTTCAAAATTGGTAAGTCCATTTTTCACAAGGTTAATAAGTCCAATCGTTGCGCCACTTTCCAATGTATCAGCAATATTGATAATCCCTAACTGAAGTCCTTTCACTTTTCGGGCGATGTTGATTAGCCCGGTAACTTGAATGCCTTTAACATCCTTTACACTATTTAAGATGCCGGAGATTTGCCCTCCTTTTAAAGCGATACCTTTATTAAAAATACTACTGATTTGAAGGCCTCTTATTTCGTTTTGGTTGGTATTTGCTAAACCTGCTATTTGTAAAGCAAATTTACTTTTTTTAGTAATGTTAAATACCGGAATATCAGTTTTACTGCTTCTCAATGTATCAAAATATTCATTATTTTTTATACTTAGGCTATCCTCCTTCTTAGCAATATTTATCAATCCGGTAATCTGAACACCTTTTATTGCTGTTGCTGTATTCAATAGCCCTGAGACTTGTACACCTTGCATTTTCTGTTTTGTGTGATTCCACAATCCTGATAACTGCACACCAGTAGTACTTTTTGAGACATGATTTAATAACCCGCCTAATTGTACCCCAATTACTGAGCCTTTACTTGTATTGATAGCCCCTCCAGCTTGCAATCCATTTACATCACCACCTACTATATTACCTGCACCGCCTAATTGAACGCCTTTTACATCTCTTCTCACCATGTTAGTAGCCCCACCTATTTCAATACCTTCTATACCATAAGCATAACCTGCAATAATATTTAATGAAACATCATTTGAGATCGAACCACCAAGAAGCTTATTTGTTCCTACTACCGGAACAAGTGACAACTGAAAAGGTCGTTGTTCCAGAAAGGGTATATTTTTTACATTTTTAAGATGCTGTTCATTAACAAAAAATCGAACAATTTTAGTTGAGTCTATATTCGCTGTATTAGGCTCAATTGTAGGCATCAAAAGTGGTTTTAATTGGACTTGAATAGGATTAGTTGGAACCTTACTAAATTGAATAACTGTATCTTGATAATTCTTTTTACTAAAAATCAATGTAGTTACCACAGGTTTTTTATTTAACCTCAATTCATATCCTCCTTTTTTATCAGAAATGGAAGAATTCAAGCGGTTCGCCTCATATATGGTAGCTTCACCAATTTTTTTACCTGTATAAGCATCTGTCACTTCACCTTTAAACTGAAATGAACCTTTCTTTTCCTTTTTGGTTGGGTGTAAGATAATATATTTCCCTCTTGCTAGGTATTCATACTCATTACCTAGAAACCTATCTAAGAGATCTTTAATAGGTTGGTTGCTGCTATGAATTGAAACAACTTTATTAACATCAACTAAATCTGAGCTATAAACAAAATTTAGGTTGCCTAAAGTTGAAATCTCATAAAGTACGGTTTCTACAGATTGATGTTCTATTGAAATAGTTATGGGAGTATCTAAGATATCTTGTGCTTGAGTATTATTAGAAACTAAAAATAGCCCTAAAGCTAGATATCCAATTTTACTCTTTACAACCCTTACCTTTAAGAATGATAGCATTGTTTTCGTTACTGATTTCCAAATTAAATGTAGTGGCGATTACATCAATAATATTAGCTAATTGTTCCTTCTCAAAAGTTGCTGATAATTTACAAGTAGCAGCAATTTCATTTTGTAAAGTGATATTAGCCTGATAATTTCGATTAAGAGATTCTATCACATTGCTAAGTGGTGTGCCTTTAAATACTAATTTCTGATCCCTCCAAAAACTTTGGTCAGGATCGGGATTATCAACTTGTATCTCTTTAGAAGTATTGTTGTAGGTTCCAAT
>JBCDJE010000235.1:0-6626 GCA_038748185.1 Bacteroidota bacterium | reverse complement strand
CGAATAGCATCATAAATTGAGTAATCAATAATTGCTTCGCCAGAAGGTCCAAAAGTATCCATTTGTTTTAAGCCTTCATAGCGGCTTCCCATGCCGGCGGCTAGAATTAATAAGGTAGGTTTCATATGTTTAAAAATTTTTTGTTTTCTGAATGCTCAAAAAATTTGAATACACTCAGGAAATCACATAAATTTCAATCATTTCTGAATCTGAATTTGAATGATGAAATTCATGTTCTTTTCATCTAAAAAAGTCTGGTTGTGATAAAAAAAATAATTACCTATTCAATGCAATTTTAAAGTTTTTAGCATGAACAGTAGCAATAAATCATCTTTTTATATTTCATCAGCTATCTTAAGTCCTTACTTTAAATCAGTTTATCTATTAAAATCTGTACCTAAGTAATGATAAAAAAATACCCTTTACTTTTTATAGATGTTATTCAGTGCCTTAAAATCCTAAACTTATTATTTCATCATTACTAAATGAGATTTTTTATCTTTAATTTTTTTTTCCGCTACTTTACTGCTGCTACAGTTTACTAAAACTAAAAGACCGCCGTTATGAAGTATTAGCTTTAAAAGACGAAATAATTTTTAACCTACATTTATGAAAACTTTTTTAACTGTTTTTTCCATTTATTGCTTACTGGGTAGCCAAATATTTGCTCAGGAAAACCAAGAAGAACAGGCGTTAGAATACATTAAAACAGGAAATACCTTAAGAGAAGGTGCGCAATTTGAACGTGCTGAAGAATTCTTGTTAAAAGGGTTGGAGGATATTAAAGATAAGAATAAGTATTGGGAAGCATCTGCCTATGAGAACTTGGGGTTGTTATATCGAGACCAAGGCAGAAGTGATGAGGCGATTATTAATTTTAGAAAGGCTTTAAAAATTTATAAATCGCTCAGAAGTGCAACCAGTGCAAAAGTAATCACTGCTTTGCTTGAAGGTGTTGAGGAAAAAGAACAGTTATATGCAGGAATAGAGATTGGTGCTAAAGGCGTGAAATTGAGTGTTGTAGGAATTAGATTAGGTATTGAGGGGCATTATTTATTTGATATTAAAAAAGATTATTCAATCAACCCCAATGTTGTTAGCTTAAGCGATAAAGCGATAGACGAAGCGGTAGAAATCATAAATACATTTCTAGGTGAAGCAAAAAAAGATTATAAAATATCAGAGGAAAGGATATTTATTGTCGGTAGTAGTGGTGTAAAGGCAGAAGCTGAAAAGGAAGGAAAACTCGATGAGTTGAGCAAAAGGATAAATAATGGTATTAAAGACTATAAAAAAGAAATAAAATTTATCACTCCTGAGCAAGAAGCCTTCTATGCCATTAAAGGATCGACATTACCACGATATAGAGGAAACTCAACAACTATAGATATTGGTAGTGGTAATACGAAAGGAGGTTTTTTAAAAGGTAAAAAGTTAGACCAACTCGCCCCTTTAACTTTTGACTTCGGTACAGCTACCTTCTCTCAAACAATTGCCGACAACAAAATTGAAATGCTGCAAGGTTATGATAGCGTAGCAAGATATCTCGCTAAAGAATATATCTTTAAAGATGTAAAAAAGGAGCTTGCTAATAACAGTGGCTTTAGAACTAGAAGAATTGTTCATTTAGCTGGTGGTGCTCCTTGGGCAATGACCTCACTCATGTATCCTGAAAAAATAAACGATATGTTCGTTCAGGTATCGCCGGCAGCAATCAGAAAGTTTAGAATTGCTGTGATGAAAGAACATGAACTTATTACCGCCCCTAACTTATCTTTCATTGCTGACGAGGCAGTACGCGAAAAAGCAGAAGCGGAAATACAAAAAGTAAATAAGTTATTTAACCGCGAAGAAATGATTGCCGGAACAATCATTCTTGATGCTTTGGTGCATCAACTCAATAAAGATGTACCTAAAAAGTTCTACTTTGCCAGAATGGGATACATTGGTTGGATTACCGGATATATTATGGAAAGTGTCTCCAATGAATATGCCTTGTTAGATGAGTAGTAATTCCTGAAAACTTTATAGGGAATCAGGTTTATGTTTTATATTCATGCTTTAAAACATAAACCTCTACTCTATGAAAAGATATATTTTACTGTTCAACATTTTATTTTCATTCTCCTTAAGTGTAGTAGCGCAAGAAGATGTAAAAGCGCTTAAAGCTGAGATTAATGCCTTAAACGAACGCATTGCCAACCTAAGGCATAGTTTTAACAGCCTTGAAAAATCGATTGATGATATTTACTGGTACAACCGTGTAGGTGATGCGGCTTTTATCGACAAGGTGATTTTAACAGGACCTAAACCCAGAGTTGAGCCAAATCCCACTGCGCAAGGTGCCGGAAATCCACTAAAAATTCAGGCATATATTTTTATCCCTAAAGGGATAGATACAGGCAAAAAATATCCTTTATTAGTTTTACCTCACGGTGGTGTACATAGTAATTTTAATACTTACTACGATCATATCATAAGAGAAATGATGGCGCAAAAATATATTATCGTTGCACCTGAATACAGAGGAAGTACTGGTTATGGTAAAGGATTTTACGAAAAAATTGATTACGGTGGATTAGAAGTAGCCGATACCAAAGCTACAAGAGATTACATGTTAGAAAACTATGAATTTATAGATGAAAAAAGAGTGGGAATTTTGGGTTGGAGTCATGGCGGTCTTATCACTTTAATGAATATTTTTAATTACCCGAAAGGCTATACTGTTGCTTATGCAGGAGTGCCTGTAAGTGACCTTATCGCCCGAATGGGGTATAAAACCCAAAGATATAGAGAACTGTACTCTGCAGATTATCATATTGGTAAATCTGCCTATGAAGATGTAGAAGAGTATCGCAAAAGATCTCCAGCATGGAATGCCCAAAAGCTGCAAACTCCATTACTCATTCATACTAATACTAATGATGAAGATGTAAATGTTTTTGAAGTTGAGCATTTGATAAAAACCCTGAAAGCTGAAGGGAAAAAATTTGAATATGAAATTTATAAGGATATCCCCGGTGGACATGCTTTTGATCGCATTGATACTAAAAAAGCGAAAGAAATTCGTTTAAAAATATATCGCTTTCTCAATGGTTATCTCAAACCCGAAAGAGGTTTTCAAAATATAAGAGAATTAGAGGCTGCTAGCTATCGTGGATTTTAATTTTGTAAGAGCATTGTATCATTACTTTTGAAACCCATGAATTGATTCATGGGTTTTCATATTGTATAACATCTGTGTTGTCTAAATCCCTAGTCTGAAGAAGATTATTTATAGTAGATCAGATTTCTCTTACTTTTCCAATGGTTTCAATCACCATATCCCACGATTGCCCTTCCATGGCTTCATTGCCTTTTACTAAAGTCACTTTTCCTGAAATATTTACTGACATTTCTTTGGCTAGAATTCGCCCATTTTCTTTGGCAACTTTCACTTCTCCACTACCTGTGCCCGTAAGACCGAATTTCATATCCATCCCATTGACTTTCATAACATCTTCTGGATTTGTATTTATTTCATTTTTGACAGTGATTAAAGCTGTTTCGGTTTCATTTTTTGTAAAAGTATGTTCTATGACCAAGTTAAGCGACATCATACCACCAATACTAGTGAGGCGCTTCTTTTCCCAAGCTGCTCCCTTTTTTGTTTTCTTTTTACTATCAGGATAAATTTCTAATAAAGATTCCATTGCAAATCGAATTCTTTCGGAACCATATTGCTGTTTTATTGTAGTTAAAACCTGTTCTCGCTGCACATCGCTTAGATTATCATAAACACCCACCATTTTTTGTAAAAGGTCTTCAACACCCGAAACAGAAAGTACCTCACCGGTAGGTGTAAAAATTAGCGCAAAGCTACTTCCTACCAATGCTGCAAAAGTTTTTGAACTCATATCTGGCTCACTGTCTTCTCGAGAATCATAGCTTATTTTCTGACCGGCTTGATCCATATCTACAGCAACATATTTATACGTTACTGAAGCTTCGTAATTTCTTTCATCGTCCACGTTTACAATTTTAAAATCATAAGCAGTTGTGATCTTTTGAATGATAACAACCTGTTGTCCCATAATATCTTGGCTTATTGTCTGATCCATTTCTTCTTCAAGAGCAAATACATCATCTTTATTAAACTGATAGGATAGTTTGACTTTCTGGGCATAAACTGTAGTACTTAACAAAAGCAACGATACTAGATAAAAAGATTTTTTGCTTAACATGAAATGAGTTTAAAAGATGATTGAAGAATTTTATACCAATAAAATAATGGACAGTGTATTCACTAAGTAACAAAGGGTCATGTGCTACTCTCTACAATATGTATTTGAGATTTTATATTTATTCTAAATCGATTGATAGATAAGCAAAAAAGCCCCAAGTTGTAAAGCTAATATTTTGCAATTACTTTCACATTAAAAAATCGTTGGGAAAGACTATTGGGAATAGCAAACTCATTGCCTGCAAAATCAGGCACCCAGTTAAACGAAATATTATTTTCTGCACCAAACAGGTTCAATACCTCTAAGCCAACCCATAGAGATTCTAAAGTTCTTTTACCTTCTTTCTGTTTTGGAGTAAAAATTTTTGAAAAACCGATATCAGACCGAACATAATCTGAACCTGAACTTAGGGCTGCTCGAAACTCTGGAGAATTAGGTGGCCCATAGGGTAAACCTGAACCGTAGATAGCTCTTAGAAAAACTCTAATGCTGGGGTCATTGGGTAGGTGATCTTCAAAAAATAAATTAAAAGTAATGCGCTGATCTGAAGGACGTCTTATAAATCCTCTGTTATCGTTAGGCACATCTTCTTTCGCTTGTAAATAGCTGAGACTAATCCAAGACTCAGTACCGGGAATAAACTCTCCACTTAAACGAAAGTCTGCTCCATAGACATAAGCTACTGCATCGTTATTGGCATAATATCGCAAGCGCACATTATCAATATCATAAGGTACTACATCCCATAAATTTTTATAGTAAGCTTCACTTATAAACTTAAAAGGCCTTCCCCATAACCGAATATTCCAATCTATACCCACAATTGCATGGATTGATTGTTGAGCAAGTAAATCTCGATTAACCCTTCCTTGGAAATTTCTTAGCTCTCTATAAAAAGGAGGTTGAGCATACATACCTACAGCTGCTGTAAATACAATATCTCTTTGCCAAAAAGGTGAAAATGCATATTGAAGGCGGGGGTTAAAAACCAACTGACCATTTACACTCCAGTAACTCATTCTGCCACCATAGGTAATTGTATGCACTTTACCCAATTGATGTTTGGCTTGTAAATAGGCAGTAAGCCTAGTTGAACCTAAAGTGTTATTGCTCACAATTAATTCATCTAGCTGAACAAAATCTGCTGAATCCAGGAAAGTATATTCATAGAGCTCATCATCAATCTCCTCTCCTGTTATACGAAAACCAGCTTCAATTTTGGTATGATCCCAAGGAGAAAAAGTATTCCGGTTTTCAACAGCAATGGCTGTAGCATCTAACAAATTTCTTCCATAGTGAAATTCTGAACCAAATCCTCTTACTAAAACACATTCATTAAAATTATCTGAAGAAAAGTTAGAATTAACATCACATAGTTGATAGCCTCCTTCAACATTGATAAACTCTCGCTCTCTAGCTCGCATATAAGAAAAATAAACTTCAGAATACAGTTTTTCATTAAAGCTATGGGAGAATTTTAACCCTCCTTGAAAGGTATCATAACTCATTTCTTCTGAACCAACAAACAGCACACTCAATCTAAAAGCCCTACCAAAAGTCCCAAAGTTCGTTACCCTCGATTGAGGTAATAATTCATAGCGATTACGTGCATAAGAAGTCAATACAGATAATTGAGTAGTGCCAGACTTTTTGTTTTTACTTGAAAGATCGAAAGTGATAAAATTTTGCCAATCGGTAAACCGAGGTAAATACTGACCATCTGTTTCTAGGGTATTTAATAAATATCTGGACGATTTATGCCTTAAACCAGAAATAAACCTGATTTTTTTATTAGGTGAAGCACCTTCAACGTGAACACTCCCTCCTAGTAAATTTAAATTGAGAGAAGCTTTAAATTCTTCAGGCTTTTTATAGTTTACATTCAATACTGAAGATAGTTTATCTCCATATTTAGGCTGCCACCCACCTGATGAAAAACTTACACTTTCTACCATATCAGTATTTACAAAACTTAAGCCTTCTTGCTCACCTGCCCTAATTAAAAAAGGTCTGTATATTTCGATCCCATTTACATAAACCAAGTTTTCATCAAAATTTCCACCTCTTACAGAATAAGAAGCAGATAGTTCATTATTACCCGAAATTCCCAATCCTCCACCTGAGATTAATGCTTGATTAAAATCACCAAAAGGGGTTGGAATATTTTGCAACCTTTTAGGATCTACCGTAATGGCGCCAGCTTCTCCTCTTTCGACCTCTTTTTCTCCTGTAATTTCTACCCCTTGTAGCATTACAGTATTCAACTTTAGTTCAACATCTATTGTCCTGACCTCTCCTGCATTAAGCTGTAGGTTTAATACTTTCTTTTGAAATTCGTTGTGGCTAAAAATTAGATTAATGGTCTTATTGGCAGGTAAAGTAAGCTGGTAATTTCCTTTTTCG
>JBCDJE010000234.1:0-6663 GCA_038748185.1 Bacteroidota bacterium | reverse complement strand
ATTTTATAAAAACTTTTGCCTCTTCCATCTTGTTTATAAGTAAGCAATTGATTCCTTCAAATAATTACATTTTATATCTCAAATATTACATAGTACCAGCAATTTCAATTCATCAGTAAATAACTAATTACTAGGTAATTGAAGTTAAATCTGCGAACTCATTTTTTCGTAACATGAACTTTTTACAAAAATTCAACCGCTCTAGTAAGTACGAACAAGGAAATATTCTTTTTGCAAATGGAGAGTTTATCGCCAGCAAAACTTATCAGGGTTATAAACTAAATCTTTTTAGACTTGACCACTATGTTTTTGAAGTGTGGTATTCACCAATTAACAAATCAATTGAGAAAATTATAAGAATAACAGATTATGATATTTTGTACACATACTTTAGAGATGTGGACATAAGCGGAGCTATTTTTAAGTGATCGGTTTTGCTTAGGAAGTACTTTCTAATGCCGGTATGCTTTAGCAAATGTGAATACATTAAATATTAAGTAATGCTAATTATATTTGATTGAAGAGTGCACTAAAAACTTTAGCACTTGTTTCAATTTTTAAGAGCTTCTTTGAAAGCTACTAATTATCAAATATGAATGCATTAGCTTTTCTGTCAACTTCTCAACTTAAAGACTATTCAAAAAATGGTTTTTTGGTAGTAAAAAATTTCTTCGATTCACAAAAAGTATCTTTGCTCAAAAATGCTATCCACTCGATAGTGGATAGCTTTAATATGGAAGAAGTTTCCATCTTCTCTACAAAGTCACAAGTTGAGAAAACAAATACATACTTTTTAGAGAGCAGTAGCAAAATAAGTTGTTTTTTTGAGGAAGATGCTTTTAACACCCAAGGGATTTTAGACGCAGATAAGCATAAAGCAATAAATAAGGTTGGTCATGCCCTTCACGATTTAGATCCTACTTTTCAATCTGTATCTTATACTCAATCACTTACTAATCTTACCAAAGACCTAGGTTATATTCGCCCCTTAATAGTACAAAGCCAATATATTTTTAAACAGCCTAAAATTGGTGGGGTGGTAAACCCTCATATGGATGCTACATTTCTTTTTACAGATCCTGTTTCTTGTATAGGCATCTGGATTGCACTTGAAGATGCAACTATTAATAATGGTTGTTTGTATGCGATACCAGGCTCGCATTTAAAATACGCTCTATCCAAGCGATTTGTGAGAGATATATCAAAATATGGATATACAGATTTCATCGCCATTAGCCAAACTATTGAGAATTGGGATTTGAATAGTATGGTGCCTTTAGAAGTAAAGAAGGGTGATATGGTATTATTACACGGTAAATGTGTGCATATGAGTTATGAAAATAAATCAGAACAATCTAGGCATGCTTATGTAATGCATTTAGTAGAAGGAAATTTACCATGGGATCGATTGAATTGGTTACAGAGAACCCAAGATTTTCTATTTACGAGTTTGTTTTGAGATTAAGTAGAAGTGAAAAGTGCAAATCGGAGCTTGTTATTGTTTAAAAAGCTTAAGGTTTTTTACGTTTTTATCGCTTAATAACTGAAGAAGATATATACCGGCCGGATATTTGGTAAAGTCAATTTTAAGTTGACTGCTTGTTGATGCGGGGTGCCAATGTCCGGTATAGACAACTTTTCCGATATTATTTGTTAAATAATACATTATTTGTTTATTAGTCTTTTCTTCTAGAGAGATAATTAGCTCATTTTGTACTGGGTTTGGGTAACTCTGTAAGCTTTGAAAAAGGCTTTTTTCGATTGCTGTGACGTTTGAGGCTATGAATAATTCGTTGGAATATGCAGAAGTATCTGTGTCATTAAAAGCAGCAACACGATAAAAATACTGTTCACCAGCTATGATTGAGAGATCATTGTATTGATTTTCTCCAGTTTTAGAAGTAGCAATCTCTTCAAACTCTTTATTGGTACCAAAACTTCTTTCTATAATAAAAGCTAGAGGCTTAAGCTCGCTGGTTTCCCAATTTAGGTTTACTTGTTTGCCAGGAATTACATTGGCAGTTAAATTAAAAGGAGGTAAAAGTGAAGGGAAATTTACGATTAAAGTGATTGTATCTGAAAACTCAGATACATCACCATTAAAGGTGTGTATCATTCTGTAATATAGGCTATCATTTTCAACCACATCAGCATCAGTGTAAGCTTCTATGCTACCCGGCAAGGTATCAATGGTGAAAAATGCTTCTTTTCCTTTTGCTTTTTGGATAATACTTTCATAGTTAGTATTTACTACTTCCCATTTCAAAATAATTTCATTTTGAGCAGTATATTCAGTTAAAAGGTTAAATGGTGGTTTAATCACGGTAGCCGATTGAACTACAAGTTTTGCTTCTTCACTTAAGCCTGATGTATTGAAAGCGATTAGTTTATAAGCATATTCAGTATCAGGGTTTAACAGACTATCGATAAAAAAAGTATTACTTGTTTCAATACTGTCAAGTAAAGTATAATCTGCAGCAATGAGATCATATTTATACAAAAGATAACCGTCTGATTTTTCCACTTCCTGCCAACTTAGCTTTATGAAATCTGTACCTACTTCGCTTGCTGAGAAACCAGTTGGTATTGTAGGTGGATTAGGTAGTGTTCTTAAAAATAATATGTTTGAATAAGCGGAACTACCAGCTTGTTTAACCGCTCTTACTCTTACAAAATAGTTAGTTTCGGGTTTAAGGTTTTCTAGCAGATAACTATTAACATCAGCTGAAGTAACGCTAAATAAACGGAAAGCTAAACTATCGTTTTCTGAAATCTCTATCTCAAATCCTGTCTCATCTTCAGTATTGTCTTGCCAATTTAGAATAGCACTATTATTTGCCATTACTGAGACTGATAACTGCTGAGGCGCATCAAGTACTGCAGCTGAGGTACTTACATCAATTATAGGTGAGTAGTTAGAGGTTCCTCCAAGATTAAAAGCTAATACTCTTACATAATAAAGGCTTGCCTGGTTTAAATTATTAACTTGAATCGTATTTATAGCATCATCAGTAATGCGGTAAATTGAGAAGTTTAGGGTATCTTTTAAAGAAATCTCTATTTGTAAACCAGTTATATTTGCCGAATTATTCTGCCATGTTAGATTAAAGGCTTCAACGCCTATTTCGCTAACAAATAAGTTACTTGGGGCATTAGGTGGATTTGGTAAAGTCGTAACCTTTAAATTAGGTGTAAAAGCTGATTTACTACCCTCGTTAATAGCTCTCATTCTTAATATATAATCTACTCCCGCTTCTAAATTATCAATAAGTGTAGTAGTAATATTTTTTCCAATAGTATTGAAAAGTGAAAAGTTGAGTGTATCATTTTTAGCTATTTCTATCTCAAAACCAGTTTCATTATTGGCATTGTCTTGCCAAGAAAGTGAGAAACTATTTTTACCTATTTCTACTACACTTACTTCAGAAGGAGCTTCTGGAGTGACTGGTAGTGTTGTTATGGTGAGGGCAGGTGTAAAACGGGAAGCTCCACCTTCATTGGTTGCCCTTATTCTTACGAAGTAGCGTGTTTCAGGATTTAGGTTTTCTATAAGAGTAGAGGTTACATTTGCACTAATCGTTTGATTAGGAGAAAAATTCAATGAATCATTTATTGAAACTTCAACTTGGAACACAGACTCGTTTGCGGAATTATCTTTCCATTTTATTTGTACACTAGTACTACCTAGATTATTAGCAGACAAACCTGTTGGTACAGTAGGTGGTGCAGGCAAAGTAGTAAATCTGCTTGAAATTACGTCAGAACCTCCTGCTGAGTTAAAAGCAGAAACGAAATACTCGTACGTAGTACTAGGATTTATATTTATATTATCTTTGAACTCACTCAAATTAGGCGATCCTATAAAAAGTGTATCCTTGACACTTGAGGGAATAATTTGCCTTTCTATGAGATACCCTATTTCATCACTTGCATTATCCTGCCAACTAATTGAAATTTCAGATTTACCCGTTTGTACTATTTTTAAAGCATCAGGAGGAGTAGGTGGGAAAGGGAGTGTTTGAACAGTAAGTGTATCTGAAAAATCATTTCCACTGTTTCCAATTACTTCAACAAAGTAATTATACAATGTGAAGGGTTTGAGATTTGTATCGATATAAGAGGTTGAATTTGCCTGTAACTCAGCAATTTCAATAAAATTCAACTTATCTGCATCTGATCTAAAAAGTTTGTAAAGTGTTTCATTGTTTGCATTATCTTCCCACGAAAGGCTGATCTGTTTCTGTGTTATGTTTCTAGCTGATAAATTCCCTGCTGGCAGAGGAGGTATATCAGGAGTAGTAATATTTACTATTGAAGAATAGGCAACAAAGTCATTTTCAAACATTGCTTTAATTCTGTAACTATATATTGTATTAGCTACTACACTTTTATCAGTAAAATTTGTACTACCTGTTCCTACACTGCCAATTACTTCAAAAGCTTCTTCAGTAGTAGTTTTTCGCTCTATTTCACACATTGTCATTTCTTCAAAAACCTGGCTCCATCTTAGTTGTGTTTTGTTATGAACTTCGGCACTTGCAGTTAAATAAAATGGTAAAGGCGTAGTACAAACTTCTATCTCCCATTCATCTAAACTGCCCCCATCTTCTTGGATATTATCTACTATTTTTAGCTGCCAACTTCCACTGCTCAGTTCTCCTTTAAATGTTTCAAGTGGTTTTAAGGGTTGGTATAAGTTCGAATCAGTGGGTGGGCAGGGAAGTTGATCAGAGGTAGCTGCATCTGAAAAGCCAATATTAAAATCATCTTGTCCTTTACAAACCTCTTTCATCAATGTCACCTCTGTACCTGCAGGACTAATAAGGCTTATTTCAAGGTCTTGAATGTATGTATGTTTTCCTGAAATATTCCTTACAATTACCTCCTTTATAAAGCCAATTTCACTGATATCGATATTTGAAATTATTTCATTTTTATTGGTTGCGATATCTATTGGGAGATCTTTTGCTATTGCTTTTATACACTTAACATTTTCCGTAGAAAAATTACCTGTTTCAGAAAATGTACTGGTAGCACATCCATTGCTAGCCCTAACTCTCCAATAAAATACTTGATCTGTAGCAAGATCAAATGGTAGTTGGAAAAAATTGCTTCTGATATTGGTTTTTTCAAAAACTATATTATTGAAGCCGGGATCAGTAGCAAGTAACAGGTTAAATGTTGTCGTACTTTCCCCTGCTGACCATGTAAATTCGGGATTTAAGGGAACTTTTTGTGCCTGACCATTAATAGGGGCTTGTAAAATTGGTGCTGTAGGCGACTGGACAGAAATGTTTACAGTTAAAGGTGCTGTATATGTATCTTCGTTAGCATTGCCAACTACTGTTAATGTAAAAGTTTTATCATTAATAGCTGAAGTAGTATTAATCCTGATATCGGTATTTTCCCCAGGATTAACCGTAAAACTACTAGGTACTACATTTATGCCTTCGGGGATATTTGTAACATTAATAGTAATTGGCGTTACAAAGTCTAGCAATTTTGTTGTACTAATAGTAGTAGTAGCTGTAGATGTTTGACAAATAGCAATCGTGTCGGGTTGCGTAGAAAGTAAAAAACCTGGCTTTTCAATAAGAAAGTCTTGAGCCGAAATCGCATAGAAGTAATTATCTACTGCCGCTACTTTAATTCTGGCTCTGTCAGTAGCTACTATGGGTAAAGTAATTTCTTCTTCACCATCATTGGTAGTAGAAGCAGTAATTATTTCTGAGAAAGTATTGCCTCCATCTAACGAAAGTAATATAGTAACATCTGTACAATTTACGGGGCTTATGTCTGTCCCGGCAACATCCCATTGAAGCAATAGATTGTCGCCAGCAAAGTAAGTAGTGTTGATATTACTGTTATTTATCTTAAAAGGTCCTGCTTCCTCGCTCACTGTAAAGTTAACATCACTGAAAGTGATTCCTCCTTTTAGGTCTCTAACGCTCAATCTAAAATTAAGGTCACGGCTATAATTCGGCAGTTTTTCTCCTAAAATTGATTCACCGGTTATTTGTGTATTTAGGTTAGGGAAAAATCGAGTATTTTGCTCAGAAAATGGAAAAGAGCGGAATAAAGGTGCGTTTTCTTCAGGATTATTGGGGTTTCCTCCAGGGCCCAAGTCTATCTGTTCCCATGAATAGTATAAAGCATCTCCGTCGGAATCAGTGGCTAAACCCTCAAGAGCAAATGGGGTATTGATTGGGAATGTCTTAGCAGCAATAGGCATTTTGGTTATTGTAGGAGCATTGTTACTATTAGTTACTACTTGCGCACAAGAAGCTTGTTGTTCAATAAAATTAAGTATTTGCTCTATACTTCCTGCATGAAAATAGTCATCACTATTGCGTTGTAAATTAGGCTCACAAATACCTGCGTAACCCATAATAGTTGAGCCACTACCTGGTTCAAAAGCAGAGTTCCAAACCCTACTACAAAAGTTATTTTGTGTATGACCTGCACCGAGTTGATGACCAATTTCATGTGCTACATAATCTACATAAAAAGGATCATTTGTAGGTTGAGGATTTCCTGAAACACCCTCTGCTTTAAAAGCGCTACAAGCACCCCTTACGACAGCAATGCCACCATTTGAAGTAGAAAAAACATGACCTAGATTATAATTTTCTTCACCTATTATATCGATAAGTGTGGTGGTGT
>JBCDJE010000233.1:0-6701 GCA_038748185.1 Bacteroidota bacterium | reverse complement strand
TTTTTTTATTATTTTTTTATGTTTTTCCTTTAAAATAAGCCTTACCCAAGCACAACAAGATGCTCAGTTTAGTCAGTATATGTTTAACCAACTTTATTTAAATCCGGCTGCTGCAGGTATAAATACTAGGCAAATTGAGTTTAATGTAATTCATAGATCTCAATGGTTAGGCTATCAAGGAAGTTTTGATGATGGAGGTGCACCTACAACACAAATCGCAAGTGTAAGTATGCCACTTGAAAAGTATAACTTAGGAGTAGGACTACATTTAGTTAATGATAGGATAGGACCTGTAACCAATCAAGAAATACAGCTTTCTGTAGCTTATCAACTGAAAGTTTCTAAAGGAATTATTGCTATTGGTGTAAGGGGAGGGTTGTACAACCAACTACTAAACGTTGACGAATTAAGATTTACTAATGAGATAGATGAACCTTTTTTACAACTTAGTGGGAGGGAGAGCCAGATGGTAAGTGATTTTGGTGCAGGAGTATATTTTAAAGACATAAATGATAAATTCTTTGCGAGCCTTAGTGTTAATCATTTAAATCGTTCAAATTTCAATTATGGCACGAATATTTCTTTTTATGAATTAGAGAATCATTATACATTTTTAACTGGGATTAATCTTGATTTAACCAGAAATGTTGTGTTAACCCCTTCGGCTATAGTAAAGTCTGATATGAATACTTTTTCAGTTGAAGCAAGCATGATTGCTACTTTTAATGATAAGTTCTATACTGGATTATCGATGAGAGAAGTTGAAGCTGCAATAGCAATAGTAGGGGTTAATTTGTTAAAAGATAATTCACTTAGACTTGGATATGCGTTCGATTATACGTTACAAGCTAGGAATGCAAAGGAAACTACATCACATGAAATTCTTTTAAGTTATAGAATGCCAGCATTACAAATTTTTGAACCTTCTATTATTAGAACGCCTAGATTCAGGCACAAATAAAAATTGGACTTTTTTTTGCTGAAGAAAATTGTTCTCATTAAAATTTATTAAGATTTAAAGAAATAAAAATACTAATTTAAAAGTTAGGTTAAATAGTCAGATATCTAATCTAAGTTGGAGCTAAATCGAAAATAATTATGAATATGTCATTTAACTCACGTTTATTTATCTTAATCTCTGCGATTTCTTTTTCTGCATTACAGAGTTGTATGTTTGGAGGAAGTCGTGGTGATCAAGGGGAATTGGTAGGGGTTCCCGACCGTGAAAGTTTTGAACAAACAATACCTTATGGTATGACGTTCGTCCCTTCTGGCACCTTTCACATGGGGCAAGCCGATGAAGATATAACATCTTCAAAGATAAATCTGAATAAGCAAATTACTATTGGTGGTTTTTACATGGATGATACTGAAATCACTAATAATGAATACAGGCAATTTATAAACAATATATTAGATGCTTCTGATACAAGTTCTGATTGGACTGAGGCAGATATAATGGCTACCCTATATCCAGATACTACTGTTTGGGAGAAAGATTTCACCTACCACATGGGAGACCCAATGGTAAGGTATTATTACATGCATCCAGCTTTTGATGATTATCCGGTAGTGGGTGTGAATTGGCTTGCTGCCAAGGAGTTTTGTGAGTGGAGAACGAAATATCTAAACGATTATAGAGAATCAGAGGGGCAGTTTCCAATGCCGAATTTCAGATTGCCTTCTGAGGCTGAATGGGAATATGCTTCAAGAGGTGGGTTAGATATGGCTAAGTATCCTTGGGGAGGTCCTTATGTGAGAAATGGTAAAGGTTGTTCTCTAGCAAATTTTAAGCCTGGTAGAGGTAATTACTATGATGATGGATTTCAATATACGGCTCCCACAGCATCATATTTTGCCAATGGTTACGGACTCTATGACATGTCAGGCAATGTTTCTGAATGGTGTGAGGATGCTTTCCATCCTGCAAGTTATCCTGTAGTATGGGATTTAAATCCAACTTATTTTGATGAAATGGAAGAACGTAAAGTAACTAGGGGAGGTTCTTGGAAAGATATTTCATTCTATATTGAAACAGGAACGAGAAGTTATGAATACCGTGATACTGCAAGGTCATATATAGGATTCAGGTGTGCAATGACACATCTGGGAAGGTCTTCAGGATTTGAATTTTAAAATAAAATAGAATCGTATAATAATAAAATATAAGCAATTAATCGTTTAGATAATTAACTTAAAGTAAAATTAAAATGGGTAAAAAGCGAGAATCAAAATTAGATTATTTTTATAGGGTTATTTCTCCTAAAGTAACTAGTGTGGGTGCTGCACTAGTAGTTGTAGGAGCTCTTTTTAAGATTATGCATTGGCCGGGAGCGGGAGAAATGTTAACTGTTGGACTTTTGACTGAAGCAGCTTTATTTTTGCTAGGTGCTTTTCAACCGGCTCCTCCTCCAGAAGCACACTATGAATGGGAAAAAGTTTATCCCGAATTAGCTGAGAATCATCCAGGAGGTCTTCCTGCCAAAAGAAATGATAACGGTAAAAGTGTTGCTGCACTTGCTGGTGTTGATAAGATGCTTGCTGAGGCAAATCTTAATACTGAAGTCTTTAAAAACTTTGGTTTAGGTATGAGATCTCTTAACGACTCAGTTTCTAAAATGAAAGATGTTAGTAATGTTGCAGTAGCTTCAAATGAATATACAAGAAGTTTACAAACTGCTACTAAAAATATGTCTGATCTAGGTAAGGCTTATTCTACTACCTTGAATGCTATGAGCGCTATGTCAGATTCTGCAAAAGATGCTAAGGAGTATCATTCTCAAGTACAAGTAATGACTAAGAATCTTGGAGCACTAAATGCTGTTTATGAGATGGAATTGAAAGATGCTAATAGCCATTTAAAAGCTATGAATAAGTTTTATAGCAATCTTACTACTGCTATGGAAGGAATGGCGGATGCAAGTAAGGAATCTCAAAACTTTAAAAATCAGATGTCCAAGTTAACAACTAATTTATCATCTCTGAATACAGTATATGGTAATATGTTAACTGCTATGAAAGGATAATCTGGTATTTTTTAAAATTTAAAATAGAAAAAAATGGCAGGCGGTAAAAAAGAAACTCCAAGACAGAAAATGATCGGTATGATGTACTTGGTACTTACTGCTCTTTTAGCATTGCAAGTAAGTAATACAGTACTTCAAAAGTTTATTTTCATTGATCAAAGTTTGAGAGAATCAGTGAGCTCTACAAGAGGGCAAAATAATGTTAGGCTACAGGCTATTCAAGCACAAGTAGAAAAGAAGGGTAATAAAGCAAGAGACAAAGATGTTTTGAATAGAGCTAAGCAGGCACATGATATAACTAATGATATGCTCTCTTATCTAACGGATATGAGGGAAACCATTATTGAAAAAACAGGAGGAAGAGATGAAGATAAATCTCTTGTAGGAGCAAAGGATTATGATAAGCAAATGGCGTACACTCTTGGTCCTGAAGGTTCAAAAAATGGAGCTGCTTATGAGTTAGAAGGTAAACTTAATGAATTTGTAAATAAGTTAAATTCACTTCATGATTCATTGAGTTTTGATAAACTTGCTAAGTCAGGTTCAGAGATTGAAGAATTTAAGAATGATCCAGATCAGAAAGATAAGGATTTTGCGTATTTAAATTTCGATCATACTCCTACTGTAGCATGTTTGGCAATTATTAGTCAATTTCAGGCTCAAGTTGCTAGTTTGGAAGCACAAGCTTTAGAAGAGCTAGCTAAAGATGTTGGTGCAGCTGAACTAAGATTTGATAAGGTTATTGCCGTAGTAAGTCCTGAGTCTAGGACAATTGCTGCTGGCACAAAGTATAAGGCAGAAATGTTTATGGCTGCTTCATCTTCAACTACAAAACCAACTATGACTTATAATGGTAAACCCATAAAAGTTGAAGATGGTAAAGGTATTATTGAATTTGTAGCTTCTGCCAAATCTTACGATAAAGAAAATAAATCTAAGCAAATTTGGAAAGGAGAGATAAAGATTCAAACACCATTAGGAGATACTACCTTACAAGTTGAGGAAGAGTTTATAGTGGCTAAACCTGTGATTCAAGTGCAATCAGGTTCTGTTTCTGCACTTTATCTGAATTGTGGAAATGTTCTTCAAGTGAATGTTCCTGCGTTAGGTTCAGAATATAATCCTTCTTTTTCAGCAACAGGAGCTGATGTTATTAAAGGAGCTAAAAAAGGATCGGTTACTGTGATACCTAATAAAGCGAAAGTAGATTTATCAGTTTTCAGTGATGGTAAAGCTCTTGGTATAGAAAAATTTAAAGTGAAAAAAGTACCAAAACCAACAGTTAAAATTTTTAGTAGAGGCAAACCAGTTGATTTAAAAAATGGAGTATCAGCTTCTCAATTTCCACGTTCACTGGATGCTAAAGCTATTCCTGAACCTAGTTTTGCAGAATTCTTACCTAAAGATGCAAGGTATAGAGTTACAGGATGGGAAGTAACTTTAGCAAGAGGTAGAAGAGGATTGGCTAACAAAAAAGTAAACTCTCCAACTGTAAACATTACAGAGTTAGCAAGTAAAGCTAAGCCAGGTGATAGAATAATCATTGAATTGAAGAGAGTTCAGAGAATGAACTTTAGAGATAAAATTGAAGAAGTGAAAGGTGTTTCTGATATATTCACAATTCCAATTAATTAATCCTATATGAAAAGTACACTAGCCTTTGTGGTTCTATTACTTGCTTTTATTCCAACCTTTGCTCAAATGGAATTTGGGTTTGATGATAAAGATGCATTTAGTCCTCATTCTATCAGGCCAATTCGTAGAGCAGATGTTATGTATAACAATACTGTTTGGGTAAGAATGGATTTAAGAGAAAAGCAGAATGAACCCTTCTTTGCTGCAAATAGTGAAATAACGAAGATTATTATTGATGCTGTTAAAGCAGGCGTTTTAAGACCATATAAAAACGATTCTCTTGTCACAAGGATGTCCATACAGGAGTTTAATGATAATATAAAAATTCCTGGTGCTGATGAAGGTTTAACAGACGAAGATTTGGCTATGGGCTTTGGAGAAGATGATTTTGGAGGGGGAGATGATTGGGGAGGAGGAGATTGGGGAACTGAAGGTGGTGCTGAAGAAGATGCAGGTCCTGATGAGTTTTTTCCTAAAGATATTTATGTTCTTGAGCTCAAAGAAAATAGAATGTTTGATAGGAAAAGGTCTAGAATGTATTATGATATCCAATCAATAAAATTGGTTATTCCTGGAGAGTTATATCCAACAGGCATTAATAAGGATTTAGCAGTTTTTAGTTACAAAGAATTGGTTTCAAATGTTTTTGTTGATAACCCAGCTGCTGTATGGTATAATGCAAAAAATACAGCTGAAAATAAAAACTTAGCTGATGCATTTGAACTAAGACAGTTTACTGGAAAAATAGTTAAATACTCTAATCCTAAGGATAATGTAATAGATGATATATATAAAGGGAATTTGAAATTAGGATTGGCTAAATCTCAAGAATATGAGCATAGGTTGTTAGAGTATGAATCAGATTTATGGTCTAACTAAATCTTATGTTGTAAAATAAATAAGTAAAAACTTTATTACCGTTTTAGATATATTTCTAAGACGGTTTTTTATTTAGAAATCAAAATATCTTTTGGAGTAGGTTTTCAGGATTGAGACTATTTATTTAAAAATTTAATACATAACAAATTTTGGTAGTGTTATAGAATGTATGCTGTTCATTTAGCCTTATTTATCAAATGTACATATGCCTTTATAAACCCAAAATGCATATCATCTTTTTTGGAGAAGCAGATAGTCCTCCTACAAAGCCTTTTGATATGAGTGCTAAAGTTAAGGTTCTGTCGTTCAATCTTTTGCGTTTTCTTTTTAGAGATAACATGCTTGTCCCAAGGGATATTCTTCTTGTAACTTTTCCAGTCGTCGGTATAGAACGTGCCGATATCCAGATGTCCAAGTTTCTTCATCAACTTTTTACAGGTGACATCATTACGTTTGCCAATCTGGAAGGCCAGCACCTTCCTAGTGTCAGCACAATAGGCATACCATACCCACCGTTTGCCTTCTTTGCGTTTGCCTACCCAAGACCAGAATTCATCGATGATTACATGTTCAAAGTGGTCTACTGGCTCTTTGAGGCTTGAAAACCATAGCCGCAAAGAAAAGATTATCGTTACAGCACTGATATTGAGCACGTTGGCAATATCGCGTATCCCACTGCCACGCATGGACATACTGCTGATCTTCTTCTTTACCCTTGGGTCTGCTCTTTGATAGACATACTCAAACTGGAATTGTTTCTTGCAGTCATGGCAATAGAAATTTTGCTTGCCTGTCTTTTTTATGCCGTTTTTCTTTACTTTGCCACTCTGGCAGTGAGGGAAGTATACTTTTTCCTGAACGTAACACACTCAGCTAAAATCGTCCTTACTGCTTTATTCTTTTAGTAGAATACATTTTAAAACACTACCCAAATTATTTGCTATTTCTATAAAAAATGACGTCATATGCTTAAGTCTGTATCTAACCGAAAATGGAAATAATACTTTTAAAAGTAATAGAGGCTTAATAAGTTTGAGGTGCAGGTATACAACCACTACCTAGATTTTTTAAATATGATAGAGCATAAAAAAAGCAAAATAGAATAAAAAAATCCAAAAAGCTCTTTGCCTTTTGGATGCAAAAATCATATATCAATCTTTT
>JBCDJE010000232.1:0-6711 GCA_038748185.1 Bacteroidota bacterium | reverse complement strand
TTTCGCGCTGTATGACCTGCTTCTAGCAAGCCAACTATCATCTCCTTAAATTCTTTTTCGTACTGTTTCTTTTTACCCATAATAGTTAAAGTTAAGAATTATGGCCTGTAATTTTATGTACCAACTAATGTAGCATATTCACACAACGTAGGCCACAGCCATAGAGCATGGCCAATAACACCCGGTGCTTGAGGAGCTTGGGTGTCTTGATGAAAAGTTTGCGTTCCGAACTTGAAAGGATGACAGGTAGTTTTTTTGGTCTCTCTATACAGGGCAGGCTTATCCTACGTTCATCCATATCGTTCAATCGGTAGACCAACCTGAGGCCATAAACGGTATGCTTAAAAAATGATTCTGACGGTTTTTGATGTTGATTCTTGCACCAGAGCAGATAGTCCAGGACTTGGTCTGTTTCCAACTCGATGGGCGAACAGTCAAAATATAGGGCCATCCTTGCCAGGCACCTACCATAATTGGTCGTGGTGGACATCGCTTTACCAGAGAGTTGGGTATGCCGGTAAAGTTGATGGTAGAGCTTGTCAAAATCCTTGACAAGGCGACAGGCTTTTTCAATGAGGGTCTCACTTTTTTTTCATAATTTGGAAATTAGGATTGAACAATACCTTAAGGTAGTGAGTAGCCAAGGCAAAAGCTACCTTTAGGTTTAGTTCAACACTATGTAAGAATGCATTAAAACGCATTTTACACTAAACGTTAGCAAAAACTCAACTATAATGAGATTAATACTTCTATATTTTATGTTACTTTTTGTGACCAATGTTGCAATGTCACAAAACGAATTTCAAAAGGCTTTTAATGATGCTGCCAGACCTAGTGTACAAAACATTCGAATAGATCTTTCAGATGATGCCGGAAACGCCAGCCATCTACCCATATCCATAATTAAGGGGAAAGGTCAAGGGCCAGTTTTTACGATCGTAGCAGGTGTTCATGGTTTTGAATACCCACCAATTATAGCAACACAGGAATTGATGCAAGAAATTGACATGCATAGACTTAACGGCACCATAGTCATTATTCCAATTGCTAGTATGGGTGCGTTTTTTAATCGCACACCATTCACCAGTCCAGAAGATAAGGTAAATCTAAATGGTGCTTTTCCAGGTAAAGCTGATGGAAGTATAACTCAGCAAAAAGCGCATTTTATTACCACAAATATTATTGCTGTCAGTGATGTTTTTCTCGATATACACGGTGGAGATGCCCCTGAGGACTTACTTCCCTTCATCTGCTATTATGACAATACTAAAAAACCAACGCAGACTGCATTGGCTAAGCAATTATGCGAAGAGAGCGGGTTTCAATATGTAGTGTCTTACCCCTACACTATTTCAGATACAGATCCCGCTAGATATACTTTCAAACAAGCAGTACAGGATGGCAAAACGGCCTTGAGCATTGAATGTGGAAGATTAGGTAATGTGACAAAAGAAGAGGTGACCTTAATCAAAAAAAGTGTATTTAACATGCTTACCTCTATGGAAATGTATCTGGGAGGTACAGCACCACATCCAAACATCATATATCGCAATAGCCAAACTTATATCAAAGCCAAAGTACAAGGCATCTTTTACAGTAAGTACAAAGCAGGGGATACGGTTAAGAAAGGAGATATTGTTGGTTATACTACAGATGAATTTGGAGTTCTTTTAGAACAATATAAAGCACCCAAAGATGGAATTGTGCTATATAACTTGGCAACACCACCTATAAATGTAAACACTACCGTAATGTGTATCAGCTCTTATGAGGAAAACTAAGTGCTTTTGCTCACAATATGTATAGTGAATAGCTTCCTATCGTCAGTTACGACACCATACACTAAGCGTTACCGTCAATACTAGAAGGTGGTGCATTATACAGCACTTTATCCATTTTACTTAGATAGCTAATATGAAATTCATCTTAAAAGTGTATTTAAATGCACTTTCTTTTGATATAGTCGATTTAGTTAGTAAATTTACAAATAAAAGAGCTTTATAATGCACTTCAATAAGTTGATTCATATAATAAAAGAACGTAGAGAAAACCTAAAAGTCAATCAAGAAAACTTGGCAAAACTTTCAGGGGTAGGGTTAAGAACGCTAAAACAATTTGAAAGTGGTAAAGGTAATCCTACGTTACATACTATTCATAAGATAGCAGATGTATTAGGATTGGAAATATGCTTAAAGGTTAAAACAAACATAACTGATGAGGAAGGCAAAAATACTATATAAGAACCAAGAAGCAGGAATGTTGATTCAACACGACAACGGTTCTTTTACCTTTAAATATAATAATTCATGGATTAGCGATGACAACAAGCCTGTTATTAGTTTAACATTCCCAAAGTCACAGCAAGAATATCATTCAGAGTTTTTATTTCCTTTTTTTTATAATATGTTGCCAGAGGGCTCAAATAAACACGTAGTTTGTAAGCTAAACAGGTTGGACAGAAATGATTATTTTGGTTTGCTCCTTACAACAGCAAAGAACGATAACATAGGTGCAGTCAAAGTTTTGAAAGTAGAAAAGTAATATGAATTTGGATGAAATTAAATATTGCCCAGGAACTTTAACTAAGGGGCATAAAACTTATAGTAGAGCTTGTTTGTCTAAAGTTTTTAAAGGAAAAAAGGTGAATCATATATTATCTTATGATTCACCAACAACGAACTCAGAAACGGATGAATTGTTTGATGATAATCGAAAACGAATGTCTATTTCTGGTGTACAGGAAAAATTTTCCGTATTACTTGACAAAAACAAACTGCGCCTTATTAACGAAGGGGAACAAGGAGAATACATTCTAAAACCAATTCCAAGTGCTGGAAAAAGACCAGAATGTATGCCAGCAAACGAGCATTTAACAATGCAGATTGCAAAACAAGCTTATGGAATAGAAACCGCAGAAAATGCATTAATATTTTTCAAAAATGGCTCTCCTGCATATATAACAAAGAGATTTGACTTAAAAGAAGATGGTTCTAAACTAGCACAAGAAGACTTTGCTTCACTTTCAGGAAGAACACCACAAACACATGGAGAACATTATAAGTATACTGGGAATTATTATGAATTATTCCAAATACTAAAGAAATTTGTTCCTGCATACCTTTTAGAGGCTTCAAAACTCTTGAAAATAATCATCTTCAATTATTTGTTCTCGAACGGTGATGCTCATTTTAAGAACTTCTCTTTAATAGAAACTCCAATGGGTGACTTTAAATTAAGCCCAGCTTATGACTTATTAAATAGTAGGATACATCTTGAAGATAAAGATTTTACTTTAGAGGATGGACTTTTACCAAAAACATTAGCCCAAGGAAAAGTCATTTCACAAATTAATACTTTATCAGAAAAAGCAGGAATTAGTGAATTAATTTACAATGACATTGTAAATACGATGTTTAATCGGTCTGATTTGGTTGAACAACTGACCTTTTCTTCATTTTTAGATGAAAAAACACAAAGAAACTATTTTCAGTCCTATCAAACGCGATTAAAAAAACTTAAGAAACAATGAAGTACTGGCGGCAACATCTTGTATAAGTAATGGCAGGCTATGTGGTAAATATCAAGGTTTGCAACCCGCTCAAACTTGGTAGCTACATGACAGGAAAGCACCCGCAAAATGCCTCTACTTATACAAGTTTTCGTTGGCGGTAATTAATTAGATGAAAATTGTAACAACAACAAATACTTGGTCGATAGAATCTGGAGACGATGAGTATTATTTCAAAGATAGAGAATACAAGTTAAGGCTTCTATTTGAAGCTTCAACTCTAAAGCTTATAAATAATCCCAATGATTCTTACTCCATTACACATTTATCGAACACAGAAAACCAGATTTCAGGAAAAGTAATTTTCAAAGATGAATACCTACTGATTATAGAAAATAAAATACGGTTTGGTATTGTGTTGAATAATCAATTTCGTTTTGGTAACAGTAATTCTATTGGTAATAAAGATATTGACCATTCAATGATTCAGGTTGGCGCTTTTATTGAAGCCACTGGGTTTTTTAGGTTCCAGCGTATCTTTTTTTGCATTTTCACATTTCTTCCAGATGAGCTTAGCATTCCAAACATTGACTATAAATGGAAAGTAAGCAATATATATAGAATTACAGAGGATTATTGGGATTCGTGTTCTTTATCAGAATTGGAAAAAGTTGATAAAATTGACACTTCAAGTCAGGATTTTGAAGATATGTATGCTATCGAATTCAAACTTCAAGATGAAACTCCATACCATTTGATGATATAAGTGGGACTCATGGTGTTGTTAATACCATATGCTGGATTGATGAAAGTAACTGGGTAAAGAACTGCAATGGTAGAATAATAGACGGAATAAAAAGAGGTAAATGGTTTTATCTAGATAAAAGGGGGGAAAACAAGAAAGAGTTTTACTATAATGAAAAATAAAATACGCCTAACATAATCTAAACTGCATTAAAATGCAGCTCAGCCAAAACGTGTAGCCAATTAAAAAATCGAATTTACAATCATGCAGAAAAATCTTATTGTCTTTCTATTTCTTTTGAGTAGTTTTTTTCTTGACAAACTGTACTCCCAAAATTTGGATAACACTCTTTATAGAAAGATTATCAAGATGGACAGTCTTCTATTTAATGTTGCATTTAACCAATGTGATCTGACCCTATATAAAAAAATAATGTCGGAAAATTTGGAATTTTATGATGATAGAAGCGGATTGAATACTTCAATAGAAAAAGAAATATTAGCTTTTAATGACAGATGTGCTAAACCATTTAAGCTTACCCGTAAACTAATTGAAACGGAAGTTTATAAATTGGGAGACTTCGGAGCTGTTCAAACAGGTACCCATATCTTTCTGATTAATAATGAACCAGTAGAGGTATCTAAATTTACTACCATTTGGGAATTTGCCAATAATCGTTGGATAGTAAAAAGGGCGATAAGCTATGACCATAAACCGTTGGAATAAAACTGAGCAGAATAACTAAGCATTCGTGTGGTTGGCACGACCTAGCATGAATGCATTGACCGACATTAAAACAACTGACAAGCCAACGCTCATTTTAGTACATTTGTCAGCCCAACCCGTAGGTGACCGCTTCGCAACCAAAAGACCGAAAGTTTTCCCACCACACAATAAACATTTACTATATTTGCTCTGATGAAGGTATTTTGTTTCGTGCTATCATTATATGTTTTTTCTCTTTCGACACTACCTTGCTGTTCGGACGACGACTGCAATGACGAAATAAAAACAGAGCACGCAGACAATCATTCACAGGACAATAAAGACAACGACTACAATACTTGTTCACCATTTTTTACTTGCGGAACTTGCTCGGGTTTTGTTTGTGCAAGAGCAGAGTTTGACTTTAAGGAAGTTGCTTTTGTAAAAGACAAATTAGTTACTGTTTACAAACCTCATTTTTTATCTGACTTTTTTGCTAAAATCTGGCAACCTCCCAGAATAAGTTAATGAGAAAATAATTGGCTTCGCCATTTTCTGTTAGCGGTGCTTCGCACCGCTAATTCTATTATTTACATCATTAACTTAAATCATTAGACAAGTGAAAAATTTCATCTTGCCTTTTTTGGCAATTCTATATACATCATTGGCTTTCGGACAAAACACATTCAAAGCCATTATCAAAGACAGTGAAAGTAAAGAAACCCTCATCGGTGCAACAGCAACTTTACAAGGAATAACCAATGGTTCCAGTGCAGACGAAAACGGCTATATAGAAATCAATAATATTCCAAACGGAACTCAAACCATTATTTTCAGATATATCGGCTATGAAGAGACGAAGATACCATTCAGCTTTCCTTTAGCAGAAAATGAACCTATTGAAATTTTACTTATAAAAAGTGAAGGAGAGGAATTGGAAGAAGTGGTGATTACTTCTACTCGCTCCAAAAGAATCATTTACAATATACCAACAAGAATAGAAGCCATTTCAGGAGAAGAACTGGAAGAAAAGGGAAATATGAAACCGGGCGACATCCGAATGATGCTGAATGAAAGTACTGGCATACAAACCCAACAAACATCAGCTACTTCCTACAATTCGAGTATCCGTATACAAGGTCTGGACGGGAAATACACTCAAATACTAAGAGATGGCTTTCCGCTATATGCAGGATTTTCGGGTGGTTTAAGTTTAATGCAAATAGCCCCGCTTGACTTGCAGCAGGTGGAAGTGATTAAGGGAGCTTCTTCAACACTTTACGGTGGTGGCGCTATTGCAGGTTTAGTAAATCTTGTTTCAAAAACACCCAAAGATGAAAGGGAATTGAGCTTTATGTTTAACGGTACATCTGCATTGGGTTTGGATGCAAGTGGATTCTATTCGCAAAAATTCAATAAAGTCGGTACGACTATTTTCGCTTCCTATAATTTGGGTACGCCTTATGACCCAGCAGATATCGGGCTTACGGCTATACCTAAGTTTACACGATACACCTTAAACCCAAGGTTGTTTGTAGATTTCGATGATAAAACCTCGCTCAACATTGGGTTTAACAGTATTATTGAAGACCGAATTGGTGGTAATATTCAATTTATTGAAGAAGATCGTGATACCACAAATGCTTTTTTTGAAAAGAACAATACCAAACGCTTCAGCACCCAATTGGGTATAAACCATCAACTAAACGGTAAATCTAAACTATCGCTTAAAAACAGTATTAGCTTCTACGAC
>JBCDJE010000231.1:0-6717 GCA_038748185.1 Bacteroidota bacterium | reverse complement strand
ATTTTTGCTAATTTTATCTTTCATGCTTGTCATTTTTTTATTCATTATCAATTATATAATCCAAAATAAATAGTTCAAGATGTGCTTCATACTCATTAAAAGCATCCCCTATAATTAGGCGATCTATGGTATTGCCAAATACATCGTCGCTACCACGAATTAAAATGGCATCTTCATCATTGTTATCGATTTCATCGAGTTTCTCTCTAATAAAGTCTGTTATGATTAAGCGATATTCAGTATCTTCATCAAATTCATCATCGATGTTGAGTGAATTGATAGAGCTCAGTTGTCTTTCAATTCTGTTTAGCTTATCCACTTCAAAAAATGCTAGCGCGACTGGGAGAGGATTAACATTACTATAAGTGTCTTTTACTGGTTTTAAAACCAATGAAGCCTCTGTAACAAAGTTTCCTTCCACTACTTCTCCAATAGCACTTAGTGTTGGCGTCTCAATTTTTATAGCCATGCCTATGCCGTTATTTAAATAGGCTTTATTTTCAGTTGTATTGGATGAAACATCGTTTTTATTGGTTGCGAGGTCTTTTAGCAAAGAAGTAGATCTATCATTTGAAATACTATTGAACCTAGTTCCACCACTAGGAAAAGCCATTTCAAAATCTTCTCCCGACCTGCGGTAGTGAATGATGAGTTTGCTCTCAGTTGTAAACCCTAAAAAACTCTGGGTGATCGTAGTGTCTGCTTCAAGTACAAATCCTGGATACCGATCGTAGAAATCTTCTATAAAGTCATTTCTTATGGTATCTTGGGCAAATTCAAATAATGTTTGTCCAAAGCCATCATCTATTGGCATCGTAAAACTTCGACGTCTTAGTGGTCTTGGCTGAAATGTCACTTCTCCAAGACTGGTTTCTTGTTCATAACTAAAAGTATTTATGTTATATAAAAAATCATCATCATCAAGCTCAAGCTCTTTATCCATAATATGGAAAGAAATCTTGAAATCTTGTGCTGTATCGTAATAGAAATAACCATCATAGAAAAACTCAAATTCTGCATAAAGATACCTAGCATCCTCATCGGGGAAATTAGTAACTGAATCGGGAACAATTTTAAAAAAAGCTTTCGAATTAATGCTTCCTATATCTGCATCATTGCGATAACCAACTAAGTGCCTGGCAGTATTTGAGGTGACTAAGGAATCGTAAATAACTGTTGAGAGGTTAAGGCTCACTGTATCAACATATACCACATCTAAAATTTCGCTCTGCACAATGTCTTCGCCTAGAGAACTAGGGAAATTACATTGTACCATTGTGAAAGCTAAACTGACAGTTATGAGATATATAATAATCGATTTGTACATTGTTAAATAATGCTACTTTATGTGAAATTTTTATATTTAGCAGTAATTAGTTATTCACCTATTTACAGCTTAATCCTAATTTGTGGGCTTGTTATTTGGAAGTATGTTTTATTCAATAATGATCGTGAAATTGACAGTGTTGGTAGCATAGGCAGCAAATACACCTAATACATCTATATTATACACTGTGTTCGGATTACCAGGTGCTGCGGAGCCCGCTCCAGGTCCCATACCTCCACCTAACAAGTCGTTGAGTTGATCGTAATATTCATAAGTCTGCTCATCTAATGTTCTGAGTTGTACTTTTATAGTATCATCTAAGTCAAATCTTCTGTCGAAAAAAGTATAGCTTATTTCATTGCCATCTGAAAATCTATCATCGAAAAGATAGAAACCTGAATCGTCGAGTATTTCACCGTTTTGATATATGAGCAATCTGTAATAGTTATCCTCACCAACAGGGTCATTAAAAAAGCAAGTTACCTCGAAACCAGATTCTCCTGCAGGATTAAACTCCCGGTCATCGAATACATAATGCAATTTATTAATTTCGATAGGGCTGGGCATAGTACTGGTTGAAGTGATCTCAATGTTATTATGCATTACAGTTAAGGTATAGGTTTCATTAGGCTTTCCTGAAATATTAGTTGTTCTATACTCTCCTTCACCTACTTGAATGAGTTCCTCATTATCTCCAGCAGCACTGCTAATCATTACACTTTCAACATTTATAGGCACTACACCTGTTTCTCCAAAATAATTAATCGTTTCTGATATATTTACAGTAAAAGGGCCATTAGAATTATCAATGAAACCTTCTATTACCAGTTTTGAGTCTGCATCATTTAAATCAATATCTATCACCTCTTCACAAGCAAATAAGAAGGATACTATTAAAAGGCAGTATATTCGTTTCATTTTATAAGTAGTTATTAATCAATCAGATAGAATATAAATTTCTATAAGCTACCAAGCTATTATCTAAAATTTGATAGTATAGCTTACTGATGGTACGAAACTGAACAGTGCTAAACGAACTGCTTCAGTAGTACCGGGGTTATCTTCACTTTCCTGAAAGCTGATAGTGAAAGCATTTTCCCTCCCATAGGCATTGTAAATTGAAAAATTCCAAGACGATTCATATTTTTTTGTTGTTTTAGTAATCCAATTTACCCCTAAGTCAAGTCGATGATAATCGGGCATTCTATATCCATTTCTTTCGGTATAATAGGCTACTGGTATGCCTTCTATTTCATATTTTCCACTTGGGAAAGTCACGGCATTTCCTGTGTAAAAAATCCAGTTGAATGAAAGGGAAAGTTTTGGGTTGAACTGATAGGTACCTACTAGGGAAATATCATGTGTGCGATCTTGCCTTGAAGGGAAAGCTTCTCCATTATTAAGCTCCTCAAAAGCTCGCTCGCTTCTTGAAAGTGTATAGCTTAACCAACCTGAAAATTTTCCGGTTTTCTTTTTTATTAAGAATTCAACACCATAAGCGTGTCCTTCACCAAAAAGCAATTCTGCCTCTATATCTTCATTTACAAATAAGTCGGCTCCGGTTTTATAGTCTATTACGTTATCCATGTATTTGTAATAGATTTCCGTAGAAAATTCATATTTCCCCGATTGTATATCTCTGTAATACCCCAATGATACCTGATCTCCAATTTGAGGACTTACATGTTTCGAACTTGGCACCCAAATATCTGTGGGAGTGGTTGTTGTAGAATTAGATAAAAGGTGTACATATTGATTATTTCTCGAATAAGCGCCTTTTATTGAGCTGTTGCTGTTTAGCAAATAATTGAAACTAAGTCGTGGCTCTAAACCGTCATGATATTGTGCACTTTCAAAATCATCATAAGTTTGTTCTTCGATTACATTTCCATTTTCATCGTAACGTTTATAGGTGCCTGGGCCGATAGCATTAAACAAAGAATAGCGCAAACCATATTGTAAAGAAAATTTTGGACTTATTTTGTGTTCATATGATACATAAAATGCACCTTCTAAAGCATACTTTTCTTCTACTTTGGTATCATCTATCCTGCCTCCTTCTTGGGATGAAGTTATTTCGCCTGGTAAAAAAGTGTGATAAATTAAGTTTCCACCAAACTTTAGTGTGCTGTTGTTCCCTAAGAAATAATCGAAATCTTGCTTAAAATTTATATCTTGTATAGCCGAAGCAACTTCGTTTTCTTCATCGCCGTCAATTATACTTACACTGTAATCGTAATCACTATAAATTAAAGAATTATTTGAAAATAGCCGATCGCTAAATAAGTGATTCCATCTTATAGTTCCAGTAGCATTCCCCCAATCAAAGCCAAATGTATCTTCAAAACCAAAAACATCTCTGCCAAAATATCCCGAAAGAAATATCCTGTTTTTATCATTAATTCGATAATTGGCTTTTGCGTTAAGGTCGTAGAAATACAATTGAGTATCTTGTAAATCTTCGTTAGAGGAAGCCCTTAGGAAAAGGTCTAGGTATGTTCTACGACCAGAAAGCATGAATGAGCCTTTATCTTTTACAATGGGTGCTTCAAGAGTGAGTTTAGAAGCAATTACACCAATGCTAGCTTCGCCAGAAAATTCCTTGCTATTCCCTTCTTTCATTCTGATATCTAGTACAGAAGAGAGCCTTCCACCATATTGTGCAGGCATATCGCCTTTAATTACTTTTACATCTTTTATAGCACTGGAATTAAATACTGAGAAAAAACCCAGAAGGTGCGAAGCGTTATAAACAGTTGCTTCATCTAATAATATTAAATTCTGGTCACTGTTACCACCGCGAACAAAAAAACCACTATTCCCTTCTCCAGCTGATTGTATACCCGGCAATAGTTGTATAGTTTTTAGTACATCTTTTTCACCAAATAACACAGGGATGTTTTCAATATCTTTTGGTGAGATTTTACTAGTTCCCATTTCGAGAGAAGTTACTTTGTTATCTTCTGCTTCAGCTATGACTTCTATTTCCTCAAGCGTAGAAGATTGTGGCGTTAAATCGATATTAAGCGTAGTATCACTTGAAAAATTTGCTATTATTTGAAAAGGCTCGTAACCAATGTATTGTATTTTGAGAGTATAATCACCCGCTGCTAATGTGAGAGAATAAAATCCATATAAATTGGTGACAGCACCGGTATTAAATTTATTCTCTGTATAAACTGCTGCGCCAATGAGGTCTTCTCCGGTTTCAGCATCTCTGATATTACCTCTAATATTGACTTTATTTTGGGCTTTAATTTCAGCCATAAAAGTAATTGATAAGAAAAGTAAAAGTATTGATAAATTCATGCTGTGGTTGAGTAAGAAAACTTTTCAAAGGTTGTTTGCAGCTTCCTCCTAAAAAAATAAAATCAACTAACGAAGGTATTTTATCTATGAATCGCGAGAATTATTTTACCTAGCTAACATATTGGCAAAAACCCATTTTTATAGATGTTTTATCGATCTTTATAGATAACATTCTAGGCTCTGTAGATTTTAGTTTTTCGATCATGAGCATAAAAGTACTTTTAAAGCTAAAAGTGCCCTTTATGCAATTCTTAAGTTTTCTTTTCATCCTTCTATTTTATCCTGTGTTGGTCTTCTGTCAGAATAGCCTAACACTTAATGATTGCATTCAAATTGCACTTGAGAATAATATTGAGTTAAATCAGCAAAAGCTTGAGACTGCTAATAAGAAGATATTATTAAGGGAGCAGGAACAACAGCTTTATCCCAGTATTAATGCGAATGGCTCACACTCATATAACTGGGGAAGAGCCATTGATCCATTTACAAACCAGTTTACTAACAATAGGAGGCGTACAAACAATTTTTCAGTTAGTGCACAAACTACGCTTTTTCAATCTGGCAAAATAAAAAATACAACAGCTCAATCAGAAATAGATTATGAGGCAGCTAAATACAATGAAGAAATCGTGCGGCAAGATATTATACTAAATGTAGTTGCAGCTTATTTGCAAATTTTATTAGTACAAGAACAAGTGAGCGTCGCTAAAAATCAAATTGAGCGATCGGTGAAACAATTGGAAGATGCTGAAGAGAAATTTGAGGTTGGTATTTTAAGTAAGGCTGAAATAATTCAGTTGCAAGCACAAAAAATTGCTGATATAAATAACGCAAGAAACTTACAAAGCGACCTTACAATAGCAAAACTTAGCTTAAGCCAGTTATTAAATGTCCCTTTTAGAAATGATTTTTCCGTTTATAAACCTGATTCACTTTATGTTGACTTGCTTGACTATGAGACGCTCACAGCTCAAACGCTTTATTCTGAAATTGAAGCTGAGCGACCTGAGGTCGTAAGTGCGGCGTTAAATAAGGAAGCTGCAAATCTTGGGGTAAAAATAGCTAAAGCGGAATATTCACCAACTCTTACAGTTTCAGGAAGCCTTATTTCTGGTTATTCCAGCACTAGCTCGTTAAGACAAGTAGAAGTTTTAGACCAGTACGATGTGATTGGTTTTTTGGAAAATGATCCTTCTACACAAGTTATCTCTACAGAACCGACTCAAGCATTTAATATGTCAGACTATCCATTTGCAGATCAATTGGATGATAACTTTAGTCAATCAATTGCTCTTTCGTTGTCAATTCCTATATATAATAATAGAAGGGCAAAAAGTTTGGTTGGAAGAGCAAAAATCAATCAGCAATCTGCTGAGTTAGCGGAAAAACAAACCTTGAATCAGTTACGAGAAGAAATAGAGGGCGTTTTTGTAGACTTCCAAGTATCGAAAAATAACTATCTCTCTCAAAAAGAAAATCTCTTTTACAAAGAAACAATCTACAGGAATAATCTCGATAAATACGATGTAGGTCTTATTAATGCCTTTGAAATTTTACAATCACAGGCCGATTTGTCGCAAGCAGAATCTGACTATGTAAGAAGTAAATACGAGTATGTATTTAATTCAAAATTGATCGATTTCTATATGGGAAATCCAATAACATTAAATCAAACAAAATGAGACGAACATGAATTTTCATCATTTCAAATTCACACAAAAGATGATTAAAGTTTATGTGAGTTCCTGAATGTATTCAACTTTTTTGAACATTCAGCAATCAAAAATTTTAAAATAGATGAAAAAGAAATTTATATGGACAGGGATGTTTATACTCATTATAGTTGGCGTAATTGTATTCATTACGGTGCTTAAAAAACCTGAAGCAAGGATTAAATGGATAACATCTATCATGAATAAAGGAACAATTACGCAAGACATAACTGCTACCGGAAGCCTTGAAGCTAAAAATACTATATCAGTAGGTACACAAATTTCAGGGATTATAGAGAAAATTGAAGTTGATTTTAATGATAAAGTGACTACCGGACAATTGTTAGCCGTAGTAGATTACCGGAATTT
>JBCDJE010000230.1:0-6726 GCA_038748185.1 Bacteroidota bacterium | reverse complement strand
TGAAAAAATTCTTTAGGTTATCTCATTATCATATATTACTCCCTTACTATGGATAGAAGAAAGTTTACTAAAAATGTGACAAAAATTATTTCAACAGGTGTTTTACTATCTTCCAATCAACTTATAACAGGTTGCTCTGAAGATGATGAAGTACTACCTGACGGAACATTACAATTTACCATACCTGAAGATAGAGATTTAATTGCTGGAGAAACATTTGAAATTACTTGGAAAAGTGTAGGTATTGAAAAACTTGATTTAGCTTACAAAATAGATCAAGCAGCTAATTTCTTAACTTTTGAAAGAGACTATCCTGCCAACAATCTCAAGTACGATTTTTTAGTACCCAATAATATAAATGGGCTATCGCTGACCTTTAGAGTGACAAATTCTGAAACTGAAGAGGTATTAGCGGAAGGCAATGCTTTACAACTTATTTTTAAGTTTTTGATAAACTTAACTGAAACGCCTGAGCTGCTACTAGTAGGAGGTGCATTAAAAGTAGAAGAAGGAGTGAATAATCCGTTTATTGTTCGAAAAGTAGGTGAAGAGGCTTTTATAGCGCTATCAAGAGTATGCACACACCAAGGTTGTGTTATTGATGTAAATGAAGATGCCTCTTTCAGTTGCCCATGTCATGGATCTGAGTTTACGAAAGATGGAGAAGTTACAAATGGACCAGCTGAACGTGCTTTGAGTAGTTTTAAAATTGAAAAGGAAGGAAATGCTTTAACAGTATTTTACTTCTAACAAAGGGCTATATATATGAAGATTTTTTTTCCTGTTGGTTATTTTGATAAATACCATTCGTAGAAGTAGTTTGTTGAAAGTGGTTTAAAAAATCAATCATTTTGAGAAGAGACCTAAACCATTTTCCTCCATTTTCTTCCACCATTCTACCTACAGCTTCTAACGATTTCTTTTGTGCTGGTGTAAAACTATCACCTCCATCTTTGGTAAGTACACAAAATAAGGTTTTTTCAGGTCTTTTATTAGAGTCGTCTATTACTTCAGCAATAGAGTACACGCCAGTCATTTTTGGCGTAATTACATAAATGCAAAAATCACAATGCTCTCTTTCGTATAATTCTTTTTTGTAGGCTTCATCATTCCAATCATCAACTACTGGGTTAAAGTAATTGATTTTTAATTTAGGAATAATGTAGTTCCTCCATGCTGATTTATTAGCAGTTCCACCCAAAAAAACTTTTATCATATAGGTATGAATGAGCTTTAACTTTGTAAAATTTCAATTTTACTAAAATTTAAAATAGCTTATTAATCTCCATTTTCCAAATTTACAACATATCAATGATTTTGCAGTGATGCTATAACGGATTTTACGCTACTATTTAAACCATCACCCAGTAAAATAGTTGCTTTATTTAATTTTAATTTCTGAATGTTCAGCCTTCTTATGAGAAGCATCTACTTGTTTTACTCGTTGTTGCCATCTACTTGTTTCTTTGCTAAGTATCGATTCTGTTTTCTGTACAAATAGAGGAAAAGCATTTTCTTCATCGTATGGTTCAGCTCGTGTTAAGTATAGCATTCTCTCATATTGTAGTGCTTCACAGGTGCTTCTATACTCTTTCCAGAACTTAAAATAGTCTTCCAGTTCTAGCATTTTATTAATTACTACAAGAATTATCCCACCAGCAGCAGCAAAAATAAGTAAGATCTTTTCCATTAAGTCGTTGGGAATTATCGCAGTAAGTGTGGTAACTACAGGGATAGTTGCGGCAATAATAAATTCCAGCCTTTTGTATTTTTTATATTTTTTCTGGTTAAAACTGCTTTTTCTATCATACCAAGCAATCTGATTATCCAGTCTTTCCTTTATGTACTCTTCGTCATACATTAGGGGCTTTTTTCTGGCTAGTGGTTTGTAGTTTATATATCGATTGCTATTCTCAAAGGTCATTTGGTCATCGGTGATCGCTTCTTTCTCTATTTCCAAAATCTCTTTTTCTCTCTGGATCGCATCTTTATCAGTTGTTTTTAATTTGTTTTCAACAGTATTTGAGCCGATTTCTTTTTGTGCCATAAGTCGGAAATTTCCTGCATAACGGTAAATACAGAATTATATGATTCAGACAAAGGTACAAAGTGTTGATTATGAATAATATACTAGTATTTATGAAATATAAATATCTTATTCTTTAAGTAGTGTGAGATACTTTTTCTTCTTGTACAAAGTTTATTTTAAACCAACATTTATGTGATAAATGAGTACGAAAAGTAGTTTTAAAATTTTTGCTGTTGAAGATGATCCGGTTTTTTCCAAACTGTTAAATTATGTGCTTTCTTTAGATCCTGAGCATGATTTAAAGGTATTTAGTACAGGGGGAGATTTATTGGATCAACTGCATCATAAACCGGCTCTGGTTACCATAGATTACTCATTACCCGACATAACCGGTGAAGAGTTATTAAACCGAATAAAGTATCAATATCCCGACGTTCCGGTAATTGTTATTTCGGGTCAAGATAAAATTAAAACGGCTGTAGAACTGCTAAAGGCCGGCGCTTATGATTACATTACAAAAGATGAAGATATTAGGGCTAGGTTACTCAATAGTATTAACAACGCAAAAAAGAATATTACCCTTGCTAATGAAGTAGAAATTTTACGTGAAGAGCTTTCTTCAAAATACGACTTTGAGAAAACTATAATAGGTCAAAGCCCTGCTATAAAGAAAGTATTCAGGATGTTAGAGAAAGCAGTAAAAACCAATATTACCGTTTCGATAAATGGAGAGACAGGTACAGGAAAAGAACTCATTGCAAAAGCTGTACATTTTAACTCAGCAAAGAAAAGTAAACCTTTTATTCCTGTGAATATAGCTGCCCTACCCAGTTCTTTGCTAGAAAGTGAGCTTTTTGGATATGAAAAAGGCGCCTTTACAGGAGCCAATACTAGAAGAATAGGAAAATTTGAAGAAGCTAATAAAGGGACAATTTTCTTAGATGAAATAGGTGAGATGGATGTAAATTTGCAAGCAAAACTGCTTCGGGTAATCCAAGAAAGAGAACTAGTGAGAATAGGAGGGAATGAAATAGTAAAGCTTGATGTAAGAATAATAACTGCTACCCACCGCGACTTAGCCGAAGAGGTTAAGAACGGAAAGTTCAGAGAAGATTTGTATTATAGGTTAATGGGTTTACCTATTTCTCTACCTCCTTTACGTGAAAGACAACATGATGTATTAATGATTGCAAAATTTTTTATTGAGCAGTTTTGTAAAGAAAATAAACTTGGAAAATTAAGCATGACTAAAGAGGGTCAAAAAAAGATACTTCAGTATGCATGGCCAGGGAATATAAGAGAGCTTAAGGCTGTTACTGAATTGGCTTGTGTAATGTGCGATGGTGAAAATATTACCGAAGAAGATCTACAGTTTAATAATTTAAATAAGGAAGTTAATCTATTAAGCCAAGAAATGACTTTAAGAGAATATACCTTTCGAATTGTAAAGAATTATCTTGAAAAATATGACAATAATGTATTGTTGGCAGCAGAGAAGCTGAATGTAGGAAAGTCGACAATCTATAGGTATTTAAAAGAAATGGAAGAAGAAAATTTCTATGTGTAACACAGCTTCTTTCTCATCTATTATTGTTAGTAAGTTTTCGAATTTCACATGTCATTACTTACTCAAAATACCAATTTATAACCTACGCCATGAACTGTTAATATAATGGTAGGTTTGTTAGGATCAAGTTCAACCTTTTGTCTAATCTTTACTACAAAGTTATCAACCGTTCTGGTAGATGGAAACTCATGATAGCCCCATATTTTTTCCAATAAATCATTTCTGCTAATAATCTTATTTTTATTTAGCCACAGATATTCTAAAATGCTGAATTCTTTGTGAGACATTTTTACAGGATGCCCCTGATAGGAAGCTTGGTAGTTCTGAAAGTTAATTGCTAGTTTTCCAAGTAATATTTCTGTACTATCATCATTTTTCTCTCCATTTTTACTTCGCCTTAATACAGCTTTTACTCTTGCAAGAAATTCTCTAAGTCCAAAAGGTTTGGTAATATAATCATCAGCACCCAATTCTAACCCTCTTACTTTATCAATTTCTTCGCTTTTTGCCGTCAATAAAATTACCGGTACCACTATATCTTTTTTCCTGATAACCCTACATAATTCAAACCCCGACATTTTAGGAAGCATAACATCTAAAACCAATAAGTCATAATAATTCTTGGTAAGCATTTGTAATCCTTCCTCACCGTCGGAAGCAGTATCAACTTTATAGCCTTCAAACTCAAGGTTGTCTTTTAAGCCAATTTGCATACCTATTTCATCTTCTACAATTAGTACTTTCTTTGTCATTTTTCTCGTTTCTAAAATCTTTAATTGCACTTATATTGCTTCATTTTTTACAGGAAAAGCTAAACTAAAAGTACTGCCCTTATTTTCAGTACTTCTGAGTGTAATCTCGCCATTATGCGCATCAATGATATATTTTACAAGTGTGAGTCCTAATCCTGTACCTTTTGTGTCGTGTACATCGTTATTAGGAACTCTATAGAACTTACTGAAAATATCTTTTTGAAACTTTTCATGAATCCCAATACCGAAATCCTGAATACTCAACACCACTTTATTGTTTTTAAATTGGCTTTCCAGAATGATTTCCTTTTTTTGTTTACTGTATTTTATAGCGTTATCTATCAGGTTATTAATAGCTTCAGTAAGTGCTTCTTTATCGGCCATTACTATGGGTAATACATCGTGTTTTTTATAATTGCAACTAAAATTATTGAGTTTAAATTGTGATTGATATGCTTTTAAGCAATCTTCTGTGAGTTGTTGAAGGTCAGTAGGTTCAAAGTTGAACCGTCTTTTGCCAGATTCAATTTTCGAAAAATTCAGAATTTTATCTACAGTTTTATTGAGTCTATCGGCTTCTTCTGTAATCATCTTATAATAAGACTTTTTTTTCTCTTCGTTTAAAACTCTTCCTTCAAAAAGCGTTTCCCCAAACATACTTATCATTGCTAAGGGGGTGCGTATTTCATGAGAAACATTTGAGACAAACTCAGATTTGAGTTGTGCCAGTAAGATTTCTTTTCGTATATTCCTGTAAACAAGCCAAATTGCTACGACTAAAAAAGCATCTATAATTAGTAGAATGATAATATTTCTATTAGTTCTGGCTTGTACAATTTTATCAATACTGTTCCCTTTTAAATTGATACCTAAGTAATGATTGGGCAATAACCACAATGCCCTGCTCAAAACAATCTCATCGATATTAATTGAATCGGTAGTATAAAGTTGAGTGGAAGATGCAGCTCTTTTGACATAACTTGTAATAATGAACTCATCTCTGGCTACTTCTTGTATTTTAGGCGCCATAACTTCTTCAACAAAGAATTGAGGATTTACCATAAAACTGCAAAAATTATATGCTTTAAAAGGTGTCTTAAGGGCAAATATCATGGGTAGTAGTGAATCGTTTTCTGAGGCTAGCACTTCAATTTTCTGATAGTCATTTTCAATAAATTCGAGCAGTTTATCGAAAGTTGCATTATTATCTTTTATAAGTTTATTAAACAAACTATCAGTTTTTACATCTTGCTGAAACCCTGTTGAGTCTTCAAAAAAACTCATTACATTACCCTTAGCTTGGGAGAGAGGTGCCGAAAAAAAAGACACTTTACTTATAGCAGGGTTGAATTCCATAAATTCAATTACTTTTTCTTCAGAGTAAGGTGGGGCAGTAACATTATTGAACTCTTTTGTCCATTGATCTAATATATCGTTAGAATACTGATTAATTGAAAACAAGATAGCATCGAGCTGATCTTTATAAATTTCTTGAATTATTGCTTCATTTTCATTTAACTGGTTGAGCTCGAAAACCGAGAAAGCAATGGCAGGGAGTAAAAAGATACCTAATAAAATTAAAGCAATTCGCCTTTCCGTTCTTCGGGTATTATTTACAGCTAATACATTAAATTTAGGCCATTGCATATTGAAAATTGGCAAAATATCTTGATGGTAAATACGCCTCAAGTAAAAAACTTTATTAAAGTTTTAGTTAATCTTGTAAGCATGATAATAAAGTAATGAGGATTTCTTTTTATACTTCTAAATGAAACCTTTAAACAATTTAAGATAGTATCATTACTATTGATAAGCAATAAGTTTTTTTTGAAAGGGAAAATATATCCACAAAAAAAGCCGACAGATGTCGGCTTCAATAATATATTGTTTCCTTATAAACTTTACCTTCTAAATGCTAACACCGCCGCACCACAGTGGCTTTGAGATCCCCGAAATGTGAAATTGATAAAATAAATACCGGTTGAATTACATTTATACTGTATTCCAGTAAAAAATTTATTATTTACGAAGTTAGATACCACCTTATTTCTTTGTTGATCGAAGAGGCTAAAAACCAACCCATTAGAACCTCCATCTTTAGAATTCATGGTGAAAGAGTAATTAGTATCTTTACTAAGGATACATGTATACTCTACTTTTTTAGTCCTTCCCCCTTTGCCATCAACCCTATAGCTTTTCTCATATAAAAAACCTGGCGATATATTTTTCATACTTTTCTCACTGTAAAGATCAGAATTGCATTGACCTTGTACTGAAAAAGAAAAACCCATTGCTAAGAAAAACAGTATTGCAACAAAATGTCTTTTCATGTTATCTGTATTGTTTAAACCAGTTTTTTAAAAGGGTTAGCACTGTTG
>JBCDJE010000229.1:0-6756 GCA_038748185.1 Bacteroidota bacterium | reverse complement strand
GTTACTATTGCCTGCTTAGGCATGTTAGGTATGGCAACTTACGCTGCAGAAAGGAGAAAGAAAGAAGTAGGAATACGCAAAGTGCTAGGGGCAAATGACTTGAACGTGGTCTTTTTACTATCAAAAGCCTTCTTGAAAATATTATTAATTTCTATAGTTATTGGGACTCCCTTAAGCTTTTTTCTCAACAATCTATGGTTACAAAATTTCCCGAACCGAGTGGGTTTTGGGTTTGGTACTATCTCGTTAGGAACGGGAATATTACTTATTCTTGGATTAATTATGATTGGCTCACAAACTATAAGCGCATCTAAAGGAAAGCCTGTAAATTCTTTAAAAAATGAATAAAAATCCAACTCCACCAAAATTCCTCCTTCGCTTCTTCCGCTGGTTTTGCCATCCGGAGTATGTAGAAGATATTGAAGGTGATTTGTTGGAAAGGTTTGAACGAAATGTAAAAGAAAGAAAAAGTAGTGTAGCAAAGTGGATTCTTTTAAAAGAAGTAATACTGTTATTTAGACCAACAATTATGACCAACCAATGGATAAGTACTTTAAGAATTGATATGTTGCAAAATCATTTCAAAAGCTCCTCACGGTACTTGGCAAAGCATAAATCATTTACAGTAATTAATGTACTAGGCTTGGCTGCCGGAATGGCTGCTGCAATGCTTATTTTTCAGTATGTATCCTATGAGAAAAGCTTTGATGCTTTTCATAAGCATGCAGAAAATATCTACAGGATCAATACAGTTTGGAACCCGGGTAAGATGAAAGATGATAAACGTGCTACAAGCTTAATTTGGTCAGGGCAGGGAGTAAAAGATGCTTTCCCAGAAGTAGATAATTTCACCCAATTAACCCCTTTATCTGTTTATATTGGCAAAACCTGGTTAAGTCATCATGATAAAAAACTAAGTGGGTTTAATATCTACCTAGCTGATTCGAATTTTTTTGATGTGTTCACCTACGATATACTAGAAGGCAATCCTACAACTTGTTTAAAAGAACCATTTTCCATCGTATTAACGAAATCTGTAAGTCAAAGGCTTTTTAAAGACGAAAATCCTGTAGGGCGAATTGTAAGTCTCAATGCTGATAATCACTTCAAGCATTCTTCTTTTGATAAAGGTAACTTTAAAGTCACTGGCATTATAAATGATCCGCCACAAAATTCTCATTTGCAATTTGATATGTTGATTTCGAAGAATAGCTCATGGGAGTTTAACAGTGGTAGCATTTATTGGCATTGGGATCATTTATATACTTACCTTTCGTTAAGGCAAAATGCTGATCCTGTTGCGCTTGGTAATAAAATATCTAAGTTAAGAGAAAGTCTTTTTAGCGCCGAATTTGGTATATGGAACGATCAGATTAATTTTGAGCTCCAATCCATAAGGAATATCCATTTAGACAATACCCTAATTGGTGAACCTACTACTACAGTTGATGGAAATGCATTGTTACTCCTTGTGATTATTCTGTACTGTATTTTGGGCAGTGCTTATATCAATTTTATCAATCTGGCTACTGTAAAGGCAATAGAGCGAAAGCGGGAAACGGGCGTACGCAAAATTATGGGTTCTTCAAAAATACAATTATGTATTCAACTTTTCATGGAATCGGCTATTCTAAATTTCCTAGCTTTTGGATTGGCAATTATTATTATGTGGCTCAGCATTCCTTTTTTAGAAAAGCTATTCGGATTTAGCTGGCCAGTTTCATTTTCTGCTAGTTTTTCAGGAAACACATTATTGTATGCAGTTATAGCTATTGGGGCAGGCATTCTACTTTCATCAATATACCCAGCTTTTATCTTAACTTCCTTTAAACCTGTAGAGGCACTGAAAGGAAATTCTGTCGCTGGGATGAAAGGTGGCAGTACCTGGCTACTTAGAAAGGCATTAATCATATTTCAATTTGGGTCTTGCATTGCCTTTGCCGTGATTACATTTGTTTCGCAAAGCCAATTGTATCATATGAAAAACCATGACCTAGGCTTTAACCTGAACCAAGTTTTGGTAATTCCTGGATATGGCTTAAAAGAGCTGAAATCCTATGAATTGTTTAAAACAAAAGTGCTTTCCTTTCCTAAAATAAGTTCTGTGGCTTACGCTTCTGCAGTACCAGGGAATGAAATTAATCTATTGGGTTTAAAACACCGGCTTTTTGAAGATGGCAATCCTAGTGGCGAAATAAAAATTATCAGTATAGATCAAGATTTCTTTGAGACAATGCAAGTTAAACTGTTGGAAGGCAGGGTCTTTCATCCTGCTAGAAAAACAGATAAACAAACAGTAATTTTAAATGAAGCTGCGGCTAAGATGATGGGATGGAGTGATCTTGATAAGAAAAGCTTTGAAAAAATAATTGGTAAAAACATAGAATTGGAAGACGGTTCGGGAGAAAGGGAAGTGATTGGTATAGTGAGCGACTACCATCAACTTTCTTTAAGAAAAAGTGTTGAACCTTTAATTTTTGTTCCGGCATGGAATTGGGACCGCAGCTGGATAGATCGAAATTTTCTGATAAAGTTAGACGATATAGCCGGAATGGGAGAATTTCAAGCGACTTTAACAAAAGTAGAAGAAACTTGGAAAGAAACAACACAAGACTTGCCTTTTCAATACTACATGTTAGACGAATCCTTCGAAAGACAGTATCATGCGGAAACGTCATTTTCCATACTTTTCACCTTTTTTAGTTTTTTCTCTATCTTCATTTCTTGTTTGGGACTTTTAGGTTTAGTGGCTTACACTGTAGTACAACGTACAAAAGAAATAGGCATCAGGAAAGTATTAGGAGCTACGCTGCAAAATATTCTCATGTTACTCTCTCGCGAATTTATTGCTTTACTTTTTATCGCCAATGTTATCGTGATGCCTGTTGTATGGTTCATATTAAGAAGCTGGCTAGATCAATATGCTTTTAGAGTAGAACTTAGTGTTCGGTTTTTCTTAATACCCTGTTTGGCAGTCGTTTTTTTGTTATTGTTCATTGTTGTGATTCGATCATTTCGCGTGGCTGCTGCTAATCCTATTAACTCCCTGAAAAATGAATAGAAAACCCTCTCCACCAGAATTCCTCCTTTGCTTCTTCCGATGGTTTTGCCATCCGGAGTATGTAGAAGATATTGAAGGAGATTTAATGGAAAGGTTTAAATATAAAGTAGAAGAGAAAGGAATAAGAGTAGCCAAATTACGGCTTGCTAAAGATATTATTCAATTGTTCAGACCGGGGATTATTCGGTCGATGGTAGGTAGTTATCAACTAAATTATTATGGTATGTTTCAAAATTTTTTAAAATCAGGTTGGAGAAGTTTTATTAAGTACAAAACTAATTCTCTTATTAATGTTTTCGGTCTGTCAATTGGAATAGCTGCGACTATTTTACTTTATCTTATTATTGATTATGAGAGATCTTTTGACCAGTTCCATGAGCAAGCTGAAAATATTTATCGTGTAGCAGATAAATTTCCTAATGGCGATCAATCAGATATGATTGTTACCCCTCTATTACCCAATTTGCTAAATGAATATCCTGAAATTGAAAGTGGAACCCGTTTCCTTGGCTGGGACGATATTTTTTTATACAAAGAAAAAGCTTTGTATCTAGATTTTTGTATCGTAGATAAGGATTTTCCTTCTGTTTTTTCTTTTGAAAGTGTACATGGTAATATAGCAGAGGCTTTATCCATGCCAGGAAATATCGTTTTGACAGAGTCAATAGCACAAAAATTATTTGGCGATGATAACCCTATTGGAGAAGTCTTGAAAATGAAAGATTTGGGCAGTGAATTAATCGTAGCAGGCGTGGTGAAGGCTCCACCAAAAAATTCCTCCTTGCAGTTTAAAGCATTGATGTCTTGGCCTGCTAGTCCCAATCTTTTAGATGAAGACCAGATGGGCAATTGGTATAATACCTTTATGACCGCCTACATCAGGCTTTCAGATAATGCTGATGTACATGGATTGGAAACTAAAACGCCTGATTTCACAAAAAAACATTACTTAGAAAACCGTAAAGACCATCAAGTAATCTTTCTTCCTTTATTAGATGAACATGCCAGAAATACTAAAAATGATCGCAGAATCAGTACCCTAGTGATTATCGCTATGGCTATTTTGGTTATTTCAAGTGTTAACTTAATGAATCTGTCTATGAGCCAGTGGCTTACTCGAACAAGGGAAATTGGCGTAAGAAAAGTGTTAGGCTCAAGAAAAGGACAGTTAATGTTTCAGTTTCTTATTGAAGGATTAATCACAACTGCTACGGCACTTATTTTTGCATTATTACTAGTTTTCTTATTTGTCCCTTACGTAAATGCCTATTACGATTTAGACATTCAGTATCAGCTACTCAAACACAGTTTCTCCCTCCTATTTATTATTGGTATGTGTTTATCTATTGGAACCATTTCAAGTTTAAGTATTTCTGTTTTATTATCTAGTGTGCATGTCATTAAATCATTGAAGGAAAAAATTAAGTGGAGTAATACCGGACAATGGCTACAGAAAGGTTTAATTATTTTTCAGTTTAGCATATCTCTGGTTTTTATAGCAGGGACAATGGTTATTTGGAAGCAAATAAATTTCATGAAATCGTATGACTTAAAATTTAACAGTAACTATGTAGTGTCTTTAGATGCCCATTCCAGTTTTTTTAAAGAGCCTAAAAAAGCGCTTCAAGATTTAAAACTGTTAAGGAATGATTTACCAAAAGAATCTTCTATTGAAGAAGTATCTTTGAGCCAAAATATGCCTGGAAAATATGCAAATAATTATAATTGGTTCGTAAATTTAGATTCCAATGGTATTGATGGGGTGCATTTAAAACAGATCACTGTAGACTATAATTATTTTAGTCTATTAGATATCAAACTAATACATGGCAGGAATTTTTCAGAAAAAATTACCTCCGACAAAAAAGCAATTATCATCAATGAAGCTGCATGGAAAAAATTGGGTTGGGAGAGCTTAGAAAATAAATTTTTAAGACCGGGTAGTTCAGATAATGAGGCATTGCAAGTTGTAGGTGTAGTGCAGGATTATCACTACCGTTCTTTAAAAGAATCTATTGAACCACTTATCCATTTTTATAACGCAGAATCAACCAATAAACTTTTAGTGAAATTAAATCCACATAGAATTGATGAGGGGTTACAGAAGCTTCAAAAATCCTGGTTATCACTCAATCCTTATCAACCTTTTGATTATAAATTTATTGATGAGGAATATGATCAACAATATAAAGCGCATGAGCGCTTAGGAATAACAGCTACTGCTTTTTCAAGTATTGCGGTCATCATAGCATTATTAGGGCTTTTCAGTATTGCCTCATTTGTTGTGAAAAACCGAAGGAAAGAAATTGGGGTAAGAAAGGTGTTAGGGGCTACATTAGCTCAGATCATTGTTTTACTTTCAAAAAGATTTGTTGTACTGGTGGGTGTTGCTTTTACCATTGCCACGCCTATTATTTACTTTTTATCAGAAGAATTCTTAGCTGATTTTACTTATCGTATGGAGCTCTCTCCTTTTGTTTTCATAACATCCGGTATGCTTATTTTATTACTAGCAATTATGATTGTAAGTCTACAATCGGGAAAGGCTGCAGTTGAAGACCCTGTGAGGTCTTTAAAAAACGAGTAAAAATTGTTATTAGAAACATTTTGATACTTCCCATTGCCTCAATTTTGAGTTAATGGGAAGTGTTTAAAGATTTGCTTTTGATTATTTGAATAAAAAATGAAATTATTTTACGGAGAACTAACTAGTACTAGCAGCATTTTTTACTTTGTAGTCGTAAAGCGAGGAAATTAAAACATTAAAATGCGCGCTTATTTATTTCTCATTTTTTCACTAACATCTTTCGCTGTTCAAGCACAATTAGATATCAGCACAAGCATTTCCCGTTCTTGGGCAAATGCCCAAAATATTGAGGGTAAGTTAGCAGGATGTTGGACACTTCACTTTGGTGTGGATCATCGTTTCGACTGGCCTTCAGAAAAAGTACATTTGCAATTAGGCTTTGACCTTAACAGAAAAGGTTATGACCAACTAATTAACGATGAAGACTACCAATGGCGTTTTTGGTATTTTGGTGTCATGGGAGGATTTTCTTTTGAACCCTTACCTGTGCTGTCTATCCAAACAGGAATCAGACCTGCTTTTTTAGGCGATGGTATACAAAGGTTTAGAGGAGAAAGATATAAGGTTTCAAACGATTTTAGGTATTTTAATTTGGATTATTATACCAGAGTGAAATTTAAGCCGGAAAACTCACCGGGCTTTTTTATAGACTATCAGCAAAGTATTTTACCTGCTTTAGATTATAGAAGTATTACTGCCGAGGGAAATTTATCCGAAAGCTTTAATGATATTTATTTTAGAAGCTTTTCAGCAGGAATTTTTTTTACCATAAAAAGTAAATCAAATACCACTTATTCTTATTAAAATGCAGAAAAATATTATAACTAGTTGCTTACCTTATTTTTTAAATTTACCAGCAGTATTTTTCCTTAGTTGGGTTTCAATTTTTATGGTGTCTTGCGATGGGGAATTCAGACCTGATCCTATCGATCCTAGGTTGCCTGTTTATTCTGCTGAAGGTTATCGCGCAGCAGGCGCGTTGGTTGATGGCGAAGTGTGGAGGTATCTTCATGAGGTTGTGATTATTGGTGGACGCAACACTGAATTTTTTTTCTATGAAAGTGACAGTAGCTTAATCATTTCTATTAGTGGAGATATTTTAGCTAAT
>JBCDJE010000228.1:0-6761 GCA_038748185.1 Bacteroidota bacterium | reverse complement strand
GTTAATGTAATGATTTACAAAAGATATTCTATAAAGAAGTATCTTCTGGTATTTCAGACTTAAATTTTTGAAAATTAATTCTAAAAGCTTCGGCTAATTTTTTAGCATTTAAATCATAAGCAGTTTTTTTATCCCATAACTTTCTCGGATTCAAAACGGAATTAGGCACTCCCGGGCAAGTTATTGGCATATCTAAATCAAAAATAGGGTGTTTAATGCATTTTACTTTATCTAAATCGCCTTGTAATGCTGCCGAAATCATTGCTCTTGTATATTTAAGGCTTATTCTTGAACCTGTACCATAAGGCCCTCCGATCCAACCTGTATTAATTAGCCATACATTCACATTTTCTTTCGAAATTTTCTCTCCAAGCATTTCTGCATATTTTGAAGGATGTAAGGGCATAAACGGTGCCCCAAAGCAGGCCGAAAATACCGTTTGAGGTTCTGTAACGCCTTCTTCTGTACCAGCTACCTTTGCAGTATAGCCTAATATAAAATGGTACATAGCCTGTTCTTTGTTGAGTTTTGAAATAGGAGGTAAAACGCCGTATGCATCACAAGTTAAAAAGAAGATATTTTTAGGGGCATCTCCTTCAGAGAGTTTCGCTGCATTTTCAATATGTTTAATAGGGTATGAGACTCGGGTATTTTCTGTAAGCTCATTGTTCTGATAATCTACAGAACTGGTTTCAGGGATGAAACGGGTATTTTCCAGTAATGCACCAAACTGAATCGCATCCCATATTTGTGGTTCTTTTTGTTTTGAAAGGTCAATTACTTTGGCATAACAACCTCCTTCAAAGTTAAATACTCCTTTGTCGGTCCATCCATGTTCATCATCACCAATTAAATGCCTTTCTGAAGTAGCAGAGAGTGTTGTTTTTCCAGTGCCAGAAAGTCCGAAAAATATAGCTGTATCTCCTGATTTGCCTTTGTTTGCACTACAATGCATAGGCAAGACATCTCTTTCTTGTGGCAAAATATAATTTAACACACTGAAAACCCCTTTTTTAATTTCACCTGTATAGGCACTTCCGCCAATGAGTATAGTCTTATCAGAAAAGTTAATAATAGAGAAGTTTTCGGCGCGAGTACCATCTACTTTAGGATTAGCCTTAAATTCCGGTGCAGCGATTACTGTGAACTCCGGGTTGAAATTCAAAAGTTCTTCAGCAGTAGGAGCTATGAACATATTATGGCAAAATAAATTTTGCCATGGATTAGTGTTGATAATACGCACATTTAATGCATATTTCGGATCGGCACCGGCCATAACATCTCGTACATATAGTTCTTGACCAGATAGAAAGTCTAGCATTTTTTCTTTTAAGGCAAAATATTTTTGCTGTTTAAATGGTTGGTTGATTGCTCCCCACCAAACTGTACTTTCTGTAATTTCGTCTTTCACAATAAACCGATCTTTAGGTGAGCGCCCAGTAAATTTTCCAGTTTCAACCATTAATGCACCTTTATCGGTGAGTACTCCTTGTTTTTTATGTATTGTGTCACTAATCAATTTTGCAGGAGACGAATTATAGATCACTGATGGGAATTTTATACCATATACATGTAATTCATTCGCAATTCTATTAATGTTTGACTGACCCATAATTAAATACTTTTTTAGTTAAAAAATGGACTAAACTGTTTTCAACACTACAAACATAGCACATTTTTTGTATTTAGCGAAATTTCGCTAAATATATTTTTACGCTATTTAGAATTATTTACAAAAAGACGCTTCAACCTACATAAAACAATATCTATTTAAGCCACAATTATTATTTCCATCTTATGCTTAATGCCTATTTGACTATTTATAGCGATTTATTTTCATCTGTGCTAAAGGCTTATTTACTAAATTTCTAAATTTGTTGTCTACTAAAATTCACACATAAAAAGAAAATATGAGTACACTTCATCAGATACATGTAAATTCAGAAATAGGAAGGCTAAGGAGATTGATTATTCACAGTCCTGATGCAGGTTTAGGAAAAGTAATTCCCAGTAAAGCACAAGATTGGCTATTCGAAGATATTATTCATCTGGAAACTATGCGTTCTAAAGAATATGATTTGTATGTAAAGCTGTTACTCTATTTTCTTGATCCTGAGAAAGTTAAAGGAAAACTATTGGAAATTGATGCTCCAGAAAATAATCGAAGTTTTTATAAACCCGGTAGTAAAGCTTACTTCAATTCCGATAAAGTACTGGATCCTCAATCGTTATTAGCAGATATTTTACAAGAAAAAGATGTTAGAGATAGACTTGTAGCTGCTGTTTGTGCTTACGAAGATGTCTCTTATGGAGTAGAAATGGAATTACTCAAAATGCCAGCCTTCGAATTAGCCAATGCGCTCATTTCAGGCATATTGCCTGATAATAGAATGATTTTTCCACCAGTTCCTAATTTTATATTTACTAGGGATATTGCAGTAGTAGTAAACAAGCATATCATGTTAACTAAGCCGGCAACCCGTGCCAGATCACGTGAGCGAATTCTCACTACTTATATCATGTTTAACCACGAAATATTTAAAGATTATAAGGATAAAATAGTAGAAATTACGAATACCGAAGATCACTTTTTATACGATAGTGATGAAAAAGCTTCAAAAACGGTAAGCTTAGAAGGGGGGGATGTAATGACTGTTGCACCCAATCATTTACTGATCGGTTTAAGTGAACGTACTTCTTTACACGCTGTAAGTAAAGTAATTCAAGAGCTTTTTGCTAAGGATGTAGTGGAAAAGGTATCGGTAATTAAAATCCCAAATAAAAGAGCATTTATGCACATTGATACCACTTTCACACAAGTAAAAAGAAACCTGTGGGTAATTCATGCACCATTCTCTAAGAAACATATTTATTACGCAACAAGAGACCTTATTCCTGCATTAGGTGAACCCAAAGAATTATTCACAGTAGATATTACTCAATTCCATAAAGATAAAGTCGATGAACCCATTAAGTTTGAGTTTTTGGAAGATTTGTTAGACGATATCAGTCGAAATGATTTGAAAAGCAAGGTAGAAACCGAATTTATTTATTCAGGAGATGGTGTGTTTCCCTTTGGGCAGAGAGAACAATGGACTGATTCGTGCAATGTGTTAGCATTGAAAGAAGGTGTAGTGATTGCCTATGATAGAAATGACAAAACTGCTGAGGGATTTAGGAAAAAAGGATTCGCAGTTGTACATGCAGCAACGCTCATTGAGCAATTAGATAAAGATAAAGTGAGTGCTGATGCATTAGAAAATACACTTATCTTATTGCCTTCTGCCGAGCTTTCAAGGGCTAGGGGAGGTTCTCATTGTTTGAGCATGCCGCTTTTAAGGGATAATGTATTTATTACTTGAAACTATTTGTTTTTATTTTAAACAAAAAAAGATAAATTTAAGTAGTTTTTGTTTAATAAATGAGTACACATATCAAGTTTAAAAAGTAATTTTATGCGCGAAGATTATTTGCGAGCAGATGATGATAATTTTTCTGATGATGAAAAGGAGCTGGAAAAATCCTTACGTCCTTTATCATTTGAAGATTTTACAGGTCAAGAAAAGATCATTGAAAATCTGCGCATCTTTGTGCAAGCCGCTATAAAGCGATCTGAATCTCTTGATCATGTATTACTACACGGCCCTCCGGGATTAGGAAAAACTACGCTTTCGCACATAATAGCTAACGAATTAAATGCTAATATTAAAATTACCTCAGGTCCCGTACTAGAAAAACCTGGCGATTTGGCTGGCTTGCTTACTAATTTAGAAGACAATGATGTATTGTTCATCGATGAAATTCATCGTCTCAATCCTGTGATAGAAGAATACCTCTATTCAGCTATGGAAGATTATCGCATTGATATTGTGTTGGATTCCGGCCCGAATGCACGAACCATACAAATTAATATCAATCCCTTTACATTAATTGGTGCTACAACCCGTTCCGGTTTACTTACTTCACCATTACGGGCACGTTTCGGCATTAATGCCCGACTGGAATATTACGATGCTCAATTACTGACTAAAATAGTAAAGCGCTCAGCCGCTATTTTACAATCACCTATTGAAGAAAATGCTGCTTTTGAAATTGCCAGAAGGAGTAGGGGAACTCCAAGAATTGCTAACAATCTGCTTAGAAGAACACGTGATTTTGCCCAAATTAAGGGCAATGGGACGATAAACATCGCTATCGCCAAATATGCATTGGAAGCGTTGAATGTTGACCATAACGGGCTTGATGAGATGGATAATCGCATCTTAAAAACCATAATTGAAAAATTTAAAGGAGGCCCGGTAGGCATTTCTACTATTGCTACTGCTTGTGGAGAAGAAGGAGAAACTATAGAAGAGGTATATGAGCCTTTTCTCATAAAAGAAGGCTACATAAAAAGAACTTCCCGAGGGAGGGAAGCTACTATGTTAGCTTACCAGCACCTCAATATCATTCCACCCAATCAGATGCGGAGTTTGTTTGAGTAATTATTTATGTTATAATTTTTATAAATCAGTACTTTTTAATTTCCTTCATCAAGGTTTATCAGTACCTTTAGCCAATCATTTTTTTGACCTGTTACTCAACTAACTTCAAACAAAAAAGTACTTTTTATGAAAACCATTGATGATTTCAACTTTAAAAGCAGAAAGGTTTTAATAAGGGTTGATTTTAATGTTCCCCTTAATGAAAAATTTGAAATCACAGACCATACACGCATCAAAGCGGCTGTGCCCACCATAAAAAAAATACTCAACGATGGAGGAGCCGTAATAATGATGTCACACCTTGGCAGGCCGAAAAGCGGTCCGGAAGATAAATTTTCCTTGAAGCACATTGTTTCAGATCTTTCAGCAGCCTTAGGCGTTCAAGTAAAATTTGGTGGAGATTGTATAGGAGAGGACGCCTACCAAATATCTGCTAGTTTAGGAGAAGGAGAAGCTTTATTGCTCGATAATTTGAGATTCTACAAAGAAGAAACGAAAGGAGATGTAGCCTTTTCTGAAAAATTGGCTAAACACGGCGATTTTTATGTAAATGATGCGTTCGGAACTGCCCATAGAGCACATGCTTCAACAGCAGTAATTGCTCAATTTTTTGATGATAAAGCTACTGGATATGTCATGCAAGCCGAGCTTTTAAATGCTGAGAAAGTTATGGGTAACCCAGCAAGACCTTTTACAGCCATTATGGGTGGCGCTAAAATTTCTGATAAAATACTCATTATTGAAAGGTTATTAGATAAAGTAGATAACTTAATCATAGGAGGAGGGATGTCTTATACTTTCACCAAAGCACAAGGCGGAAATATTGGGACTTCTTTGCTTGAAGCCGATAAAATGGATTTAGCTTTAGCATTAATTGAAAAAGCGAAAACGAAAGGAGTAAACCTCATTTTGCCAGTGGATTCAGTAATAGCCAACGACTTTAATAATAATGCCGATTCTAAAGTAGTAGCCAAAGATGCCATTGATGACAACTGGATGGGTTTAGATATTGGCCCGGAAACAGTTAAACTATTTTCAGAGATTATTTCAAAATCCAAAACAGTATTGTGGAACGGACCGATGGGCGTTTTTGAATTTCCTAATTTTGCGAAAGGAACTGACCAGGTAGCTGAAGCGGTTGTTGCTGCTACGGAAAATGGTGGTTTTTCCTTAATTGGTGGTGGAGATTCTGCTGCTGCTGTCAATAATTTAGGTTATGGAGATAAAGTTTCTTATGTATCTACTGGTGGGGGTGCATTGTTAGAGTATATGGAAGGCAAGACTTTACCTGGAGTAGCTGCTTTGGACTAATATGATTTAAAAAGTTTAATAAAAGGGTTTGTAGAAGATACAAGCCCTTTTTCTTTTTTCGTTCATCTGATAACTGTGCTAAGTTTAATTAGATGAATTATTTTTTACGTATCGTTTTTACTTCTTTTTTACTACTAAAAGTTTCTTCATTATTTTCCCAGCATAATAGTTACCAAAGAGCTTTGCTGCATTTAGCAAATCGTAAGCATCTGGAAGCTAAATATGCGCTTGATTCAGCCTTAAAATATGAAAGGTATAAAGTTTCGGCTGAAGCATGGTTTAGAAAAGGGGAACTTGCGTTAAAATTAGCGGAACTTAATGAAAATGATTTTGAGTCATATCTGCAATATAACGAAGAGGCCATTACTAGTTTTGAAAGAGTAAAGTATTTCGAAATGGAGAATACTCCTTTCTATACTAGCAGTAACAATTATATAGATAAAATTTGGGAAGGTTATATTAAAAAAGCTTTGGCATTTTACGATAAGGGAGCGTTTTCTAATGTAATTACTTGCTGCAATAAGGCAAAAAATATTTATCCTGAAGATTTGAATGCTTATTTGTATGCCGGATTAGCTGCTGAAAAACTAAATAATACGGCAGCAGTGCTGGAAAACTACTATCGGTTAATTGATTCAGGCTATTATCGGGATTTTATTTTTTTTAAAGTGATGGCATTGGAGAAGCAAAAAGGGAACTACAAACAGGTAGTACGGCTCACGCAATTGGCAGAAACTATTTTTCCGGAAAAAAAATATGATTTTTTTATAGAAACTGTTATGCATTTACATAAACTCAAGCAGTTTTATGAAGCGGAAAAATTATTATTAGCAAGCCCGTTTTATAATTCAAACAATATTCAAGTATTACTGCTACTTGTTAAAAATAGTCTCTATAGTGATAAGTTAGCTTCTGCAAAAAAATATCTGAAAAAGATTAGTGCCAAAAATGATTTTGAGCGTCTTC
>JBCDJE010000227.1:0-6770 GCA_038748185.1 Bacteroidota bacterium | reverse complement strand
GTTTTTCGTCTGGAATAAGGAAGTTGACTGGTTGACCGATAGTTTATTTTTTCATCTTTCTTATTCATTCAATCATTATAAAAGCTATCTAATAAATCTTAGATAGCTTTTTTTGTATAAGTGAAGGTCAATTTCAAAAGTTAAACTACGAATCAATCACTACGCATTTATTTTCTAATATATCTCTTTCCACAGTTTTATATTTCACGCCATTCTTTGTAGTGCCATCTGAATATTTTACGTTTACTTTATCATTTCTACCAATTGTCTTAGTGATTTGTCGTGGTTTTGTTACTTCAACTTCTCTTCTAGGTACATTAGGTGTTTGTGCATTGCCACCACCAAGTATTGAACCAGAATCTGCTTTACTCTCACGGACCCTTTGTGAAGCACGTTGTTGTCGTATTTTTCTGGCGCTTTGAACATCGCTGGGGTTATCAACTGCTATATTGGCTTTAGCAAGAAAGCTAACAATATCACCAGCAATTGTGCCTATAAACCCTTTAAAAAGCTCAAAGGCTTCAAATTTGTAAATTACTAATGGATCTTTTTGTTCATATCGAGCATTTTGTACTTGTTCCTTTAACTCATCCATTTCCCTAAGGTGTTCTTTCCAACCTTGGTCAATAATAGCTAAGGAAATGAATTGTTCCATAGATTTTACTACTTCGGCACAGTTGTTTTCTTTGGCTTTTTTAAGGTCTACAATTACGTTGATTAGCTTTTTCCCATCAGTGAAAGGCACTACAATTTCTTCTACCGTAGCTCCTTTTTCTTCAAAAACCCTGGAAATAACCGGATAGGTTTTTTCCATAATCTGCTTATTTTTCTCTTGGTATCGTTCAAATGCCTGTTGGTAAAGCTGATTAGTTAAATCAGCGGCATCTACTTTGCCAAAATCCTCTTGCGAAATGGCTACATCAATACCAAAAGCATGTAAGCACTCGAGTTTAAAACTATCGTAATCGCCAACTGTATTCTCTACTATATTCCCTGCAGTATCATAGAAATTATTCATGATATCCAATTGAAGTCTTTCTCCAAAAAGGGCATTTCTACGCCTTTTGTAAATCACTTCACGCTGTGAGTTCATGATATCATCATATTCGAGCAGGCGCTTTCTAATGGCGAAGTTATTTTCTTCTACTTTTTTCTGTGCCCTCTCAATTGATTTGGTAATCATTGAATGCTGGATTACCTCTCCTTCTTCTAGCCCTAATCTATCCATAATTTTAGCAATGCGCTCAGAACCAAATAAACGCATCAAATTATCTTCGAGTGATACAAAAAATTGTGAAGCACCAGGATCTCCTTGCCTTCCAGAACGACCTCTTAACTGTCTATCAACTCGTCTCGACTCATGCCTTTCTGTACCTACAATAGCTAAACCTCCTGCTTTTTTAGAATCTGGGTGTAACTTAATATCAGTACCTCTACCAGCCATGTTGGTAGCGATGGTTACTGTGCCTGGTAAACCTGCACTGGCAACAACTTCAGCTTCTCTGGCATGTTGCTTGGCATTTAATACTTGGTGTTCAATTTTTCTGAGCTTAAGCATTCGGCTGAGTACCTCAGAGTTTTCAACTGAAGTGGTACCTACCAACACTGGCTTTCCGGCTTCCACCAACTCTTGAATTTCGGTAGCTACGGCATTAAATTTTTCCCTTACAGTCTTGTACACTTTATCTTGCCTATCATCACGGGCAATAGGGCGATTGGTTGGAATAACTACTACATCTAATTTATAAATTTCCCAGAATTCACCTGCTTCAGTTTCAGCAGTACCGGTCATACCTGCCAACTTATGGTACATTCTGAAATAGTTTTGTAATGTTACAGTAGCATACGTTTGGGTAGCGTCTTCTACTTTTACATTTTCTTTTGCTTCCAACGCTTGGTGTAAACCATCAGAATATCTTCTTCCTTCCATTACCCTACCGGTCTGCTCATCTACAATCTTTACTTTAGAATCTACAATAATGTATTCATCATCTTTTTCAAATAGTGTATAAGCTTTAAGCAGTTGGTTAATTGTATGTATGCGCTGGGTTTTTGCTGAGTAATCAGCAATTAAGGCTTCTTTCTGATTTAATTTTTCTTTATCATCAAATGAAGTATCTTTTTCAATATTATCTAAACCTACGCCAATATCCGGCAATACAAAAAAGTCTTTATCTTCTCCTTCTTTGGTAATGAGGTCTAAACCTTTTTCGGTTAGGTCAATGGCGTTATTTTTCTCATCGATGGTGAAATAAAGCGGTTTATCAGCTTCAGGCATCATCTTGGCATTTTCCTGCAAGTAGAAATTCTCCGTTTTTTGTAGTTTGGCGCGAATACCTGTTTCAGAAAGATATTTAATGAGGGGTTTATATTTTGGCAATCCTCTAAAGACTCTTAACAAAGAAAGCCCTCCTTCTTCATCATTACCTTCAGCAATAAGCTTTTTAGCATCTTTTAGGTATTCCATACAAAGCTTTCGCTGTGCATCTACCAATTTCTGTATACGCGGTTTTAATTCGTAAAATTCGTGTTCATCTCCTTTAGGAACAGGACCAGAAATAATTAAAGGTGTACGGGCGTCGTCAATCAAAACAGAATCAACTTCATCAATCATAGCGTAATGGTGTTTTGGTTGTACCTGTTCACCCGGTGTCCGAGACATATTATCTCTTAAATAATCAAAACCAAATTCGTTATTAGTACCATAGGTGATATCAGCATTATATGCCGCTTTTCGCTCATCAGAATGTGGTTGATATTTGTCAATACAATCTACACTTAACCCATGAAACTCCATAATAGGTGACATCCACTCTGCATCACGTTTTGCCAGGTAATCATTAACCGTTACAATATGAACACCTCTTTTAGCAAGAGCATTTAGAAATGAAGGCAGTGTTGCTACAAGCGTTTTTCCTTCCCCTGTAGCCATTTCTGCTATTTTTCCTTGATGTAGTACTATACCGCCAATAAGCTGTACATCATAATGAACCATATCCCAAGTAATTAAACTTCCTGCAGCCATCCATTGGTTAGCCCAAGTGGCTTTACCATCTTTTAAGGTCACATAGTCCTTTTTTGCAGCCATTTTTTCATCATACTCGGTAATGTTTACCACTAGCTGTTCATTTTCCTTGAGTCTTCTGGCAGTTTCGCGTACAACAGCAAATGCTTCGGGTAGTACTTGCATAAGTACATCTTCAAGAGCAGTATTTCGGTCTTCTTCAAGTTTATCGATATTTTCAAAGGTGGTTTCCTTTTCATCAATATCTAACTCAGGATGATCTGCTATGTATTTGTGTAAACCCTCAATTTCGTCATCAATACTTTTAAGATGGTTATCGATAACTTGCCTTATAGTAGTTGTTTTCTCCCGGAGTTCATCATCGGTAATGTTGGTGATTTGTGCATATTCTTGATTTATGTTTTCAACAAGAGGAATCAATTCTTTTAAATCCTTATCCGTCTTAGTACCGAAAATTTTAGAAAATGCCTTTGTAAGGGAGTTGATCATCTTATTTATGAATTTATATAAATGCTTTGTAATGGTTAATGCAAAAGTAAAAGGTAAATTTACAAATTACCTTAGTCTTTTGCTTTTCTAAAGTCATGCAATTTGACTATATACTGTCAAAATGGCATTTATGCAGGAATTTTTTACTTGAGGAATATCATCGGATATTTATAATTAGTATGAAGACTTGCAAGGTGTCTCTTTTGTATAAGTTTAAGTAACTAATCATATTAATCGATACAAATCATTTGGATAGTTTTTCCATATGGAGATAGATACTCAGTACTTCTGTTTTTTGTTGGGTCGTGAAGTTGTATAGCCGAGGTATATCTCAACTCAACAACTTTCGAAACACAGCTTTCCAAGCCGCTTGGAAAGCTTAAATTAATTTTACTCAGTAAAAAAATTAAAAGTGTCGAATTTAGTTTGTGCACCTACTTAATTGTTAAATTATGAGTAAGTAAACAAAAGGATAATAGGTTTAGTAACAATTAGTGCGTAAATCTATGCTATTTTAATTATAGAGAATTAGAAAATCTAAGTGTAATACTAATTGGATTGCGCTTGATTGTTTTGATTTTTTATGACAAAAAAATTACATAACAAAAAGCAAACAAGAATCAGATGAAATGTTCTAGCTGTGATCATATCGTTGATAGAAATTACTGTTCCAATTGCGGAAGACCAAATCATCTACTACGCATTGACATTAAATATATTCTACACGAAATTGGTAGTGCCCTAAGTTTTAAAAAAGGTATTCTTTTTACCATTAAAGAATTGCTAATCCGGCCTGGGAAAAGTGTTAAATCATTCATTCTTGAAGACAGAAATAGACTTGTAAAACCGATAATATTTTTAATATTCTGCTCTTTCATTTATACCATTCTTCAACAACTATTACATTTCGAGGATGTCTACTATGAAGATGTCTATAACGAAATTAACTCAAACTCGGCAAGCTTCATGATTTTTAATTGGGTAAGAAACAACTATAGTTACGCCAATATTTTATCTGGAATTTTCATGGCAATTTGGCTAAAAATACTATTCCGAAAATATGATTATAAGGTATTTGAGCTGATTGTATTATGGTTATTTATAGCAGGGATTGGAATGTTGATTTATTCAGCTGTAGGAATTATAGAGACATTTAGTGGTTTGCGGTTATTTTATGTTAGCGGTATAATAGGGCTTATATATACCTGTTGGGCAATTGGTGAATTTTATGGAAAGAGGAACTTCCTAAATTATTTAAAAGCATTATTGTCTTATGTATTAGGATTATTATTATTTTCTGTTTCAGCAGCAATTTTAGGAAGAACAATAGACGCAATAATTAACTAAACAGCTAACAAACAATATAGCACATGTCTCTATGTAGTTACTTAAAAACTGAACCACTAAAAGATACTTTAATTGATGTGTAGAAGGCCCGGAGATACGTGCCTTATCTAGAAACTAGCGATCTATTTTAGGGAAAAAGCCAGCCAATTACGCTCTAATTTTAAAAGCTATCAGTTCAAGTTCATTTAAACTGATAGCTTTTGGTTTATTTAATAGGCTGATTATCACTCATTTGGCAAGATGATCCCAGGGTTTTCGCCGGCAGTGCCTTCAAACTGTGCTCTGATAATCACTGTTCCATTAGCATCGGTACTTACTTCTGTTATTTTTATCATGAGTACTTGTTCGGAGGTAACATCGCCTTCAGTAGTAGTTTTTGCAAATATTACATCGTTAGCAGTAAATCCTGAAATTTTGAGGCTCTCTTCAGCTTCGTCGTTATTGTATGCTCTTACTACTTGTAAATAGTTTAATCCGGCATCGTATACTGATTGATCGGTAGCCTTTTTAAACAGTGTTTCATTTCTGGTTGTCCAGTCAGTAATAACATTGGCAAAGAAATTATTCTCACTACTATCATTTGGTGCAGTAAAAGTTACCCCATCAGTTTCATCTACATAGTACAACATCACCACATCTTCTTGTGCTTGTGTTGCTTCAGCTTGTGTAACGGTAACTAACTGGTTATTGGCATTAAACGATAAAAAACTACCTGTCTGCGATTGTTGCGCACCGAGTGTTAAATCTAAAAAATCTAAAGGCATAGAAACCCAGTATCTCCTACTTGTTGTAAAATCGCTTTTATCGGTTGCAGTTACCAAGTAATACTCGCCGCTTAGTGTTTGGTTGAAATTATAAGTTAAGGCTTTTTCGTCGTCGAAAGTATCAATATTGTCAATGCTTACTGGTGCGGTACTTCCATTTTCAAATTGTTCAATTGTTACTGAAGTAAGACCAATATTTGAAGAGATCTTTACATCAAAAGTTAGATTGTCATTTACAGTACCAATTGAGTCAGAAAGTTCATTGGTTGTACCACTTTCCAAAAAAGCTATTCCAATTTCAGCATCAGATATTTTTACCTCAATAGCCTCAGAAGCCGTTCTACTGCGCCTATCTGTTACTTCGAGGTCAAAAATAATTGTATCGCCTACATCCTCTAAATTGGAAGTATAAGTGAAAGAGAATTGATCAGAGTCTGAATTTGTAAAACCATTTTCTTTAGTAATTAATGGGGTAGGGTTTCCCCGACGGCTAAGCACAATACTTTCAAGATTGGCCCTTGCAATAATATTAGCTGATATGGTGATGCCTTCATCAAAATTGGCTTCTGTAGGTATTGAACTATTTAAAGAAATAGAGGGTGCAGGAGAAACATCGTTATCATCTCCATCATCATCGCAACTAAAAAATAAAAGTGAAAAAGTAGTGAAAAGAAAAATTGACTGAATCCATGTTAAGTTTTTCATAGCAAACAACTAGTTTTAGAGTTAAAAAAATATCCTGATTATGTTAGTAATGTAGATATGTAATCTAGCTTTTAGTGAGTGTTTGTGAAATCTACGGTGATATGGATTAGTTTGCTGCCAGAAATAACTTTTATTGGTGATATGAAAGAAAAATAGATGCTTTTTTTACTTCAGTCCCTTCTTTAGGAATCCTAAAAATTCTTGAAAGGTGTTTTTGTCAGTAAAAATTTTTACAGCAATATTTAAATAATCTTTTGTTTTATAGGATGTTTTTGCATTTGGAGTTTCTTGTTTCTCAATAGCGTCTAAAAAATCTAATTTTATTTTTCAGGTTAACACCAACGATTCCGGATTTGAGAGATATAATAACCGGCGGGCTGACGACCCGCAAAGAAGGCAGGGTACCGCAAAGAAGATTCGATCGATGTTCACCGCATTTT